>CAZCTP010000003.1:0-84161 GCA_964501575.1 uncultured Thermodesulfobacteriota bacterium | reverse complement strand
CTTAAAACTTTTACCCTTCCTGTAGTCTTATCCACTTCAACTTCTGCAGCCTGAGCAGCAAATGTTGGTGCAGGAGTTGAAGGAAACATTCCACCTTCTACAGCCTTTTCATCAAATGGAGGTTCTTCTACGAGATAAGAACATTTTCCTATTAATGGTCCTCCTTTAAAATAGTGGGTCATCATAGCGAGATCCATTAAAGGAATAGCTCTTTCTGGTGAACCCTTAACTCTTATCCCCTTTTCCCTAATTTCTAAATCTTCTATATTTGCCTCAAGGCTATTCGCAGCTATATAAAAGAGCTGGTTTTTAAGATCTTCACATGCCTTTTTTACAGCATTTCCAGTATTGAATGTAACTCTATCAGCTCCTGTTCCCATATCATAGGGTAAGGTATCAGTATCACCATAGGCTATATTAACATCCTCAATAGAAAGACCTAATTCTTCTGCTGCAATCTGACTTAATATTGTACACGTACCCTGGCCAATATCAATAGCTCCTACCATAATAGATATACTACCATTTTCATTTAGTTTAACACAGGCACTTGATCCCATACCGCCTGTCTCATACTGCAAGGATGCAATAGCCTTGCCTCTATTCTTATCCTTAATTCCACTCTTCCAATTTATCTTTTCTGCAGCCTTTTTTAATGCTTCCTTAAGTCCTACATTCTTTAAAACCTGGCCGGTAGATGATAAATCACCATCCTCTACCGCATTTTTTAATCTGAGTTCAAGCGGATCAATATTTAATTTCTCAGCTATTATATCCATCTGAGATTCATATGCAAATGTTACCTGGGGATTTCCAGCTCCTCTGCAGAATCCAGAGTTTGATTTATTTGTATAAACAGAATAGGCATTAGCTCTTATATTTGGGATCTTATATGGACCGCTTACATACTTTGCACCTATCATATTAACCACCGGGCCCATACCTGCATAGGCACCAGTATCATATATAATCTTTGCATCTCTTGCTATTATAGTTCCATCATTCTTCACCCCTGTCTTTAACTCAATAATGGAAGGATGTCTTGGATGTGTAACAGTAAGCTCTTCTTCCCTTGTCATTGCTATTTTTACAGGTCTATCTGTTTTTTGAGATAGAATGAGAGCAATAGGCTCTACTGTGATTCCAAATTTCCCTCCGAATCCACCACCTACATGAGCCATCATAATTCTTATTTTATTCAGAGGAATACCCAATGCCTCCATAAGTTCTGATCTTACACCAAAGGGAGATTGATTGGATGTCCAGATAGTAATCCTTCCGGATAGGTCAGAATTTGCAATGGCTACATGTGGTTCTATATAATTCTGGTGAACCATCTGGGTTAAAAATCTATCCTCAAATATATGATCGGATTCACTAAAGCCCTTTTCTACATCTCCCCTGTTTATTTTTGTATGGGAGCAAACATTTCCATATCTTATGGCAGGCCACATAGCCATATAACTATTTAATTCCTCATGAATTATTGGAGATTCTGAATTCATTGCTTCTATAGGATCAAAAATAGCTTTTAATTCTTCATATTCCACATCTATAAGCTCAAGAGCCTCTTCAGCTATATCTGAGCTAATAGCTGCAACTGCTGCTATAGGCTCCCCGATAAAACGTACCTTATCTTTTGCCAGTACAGCCTGATCCTTTAATACAAAACCATACCTTCTCTCAGGCAAATCTTTACCAGTAATGACAGCCTTAACACCAGGAAGCTTAGAAGCCCTTGTTGTATCTATATTCAATATTCTTGCATGGGGAAGTTTACTCCTTAATACCTTACCATATAACATGTTAGGGAATTTTATATCACCTGCATATATAGCTCTTCCAGTAGCCTTTTCTATACCATCAACTCTTGTTATCTTTTTACCTACTATTGAATATTCCATCATCCTCTCCTCAAAGAAAGTATTGCCTTCACAATCTTTACATATCCTGTACACCTACATAGATTTCCAGAGATAGCCTCTCTGACCTCTTCTTCAGCAGGGTTTGGATTTTCGTCCAATAATGCTTTAGCAGAAAGAATCATTCCAGGGGTACAATAACCACATTGAATTGCACCATGCTTTACAAAAGCCTCCTGAATGGGATGAAGTCTTCCCTCATTACTTAATCCCTCGATTGTTAATATATTCTTCTCTTTTGCATCTATAGCCAATATAAGACATGAATTAACAGGTTTCCCATCCATAAGAACTGTACATGCACCACAATCTCCGCTTCCACATCCTTCCTTTGTCCCTGTTAAACCTATATCATCCCTTATTACATCAATAAGTCTTCTTCTTGGTTCTACATATACTTCATATATCTCTCCATTTACTGTTAATTGAATGTTGTGCTTCACTTCTCTCCTCCATAAATAAGTTCTTTTAGTCCTCTCTTTATTAAAGCTTTAACCATCTCCCTTCTATATTCAGCAGATCCCCTAATATCAGATATTGGACTGGTTTCACTGCAGGATACCTCTGCCACCTTTTCTATTAACTCATCGTTTATTTCTTTGCCTCTTATAATCTCCTCCCCTCTATATGCCCTGATAGGAGTTGGGGCAACAGCGCCTAATCCTATCTTTATATCTTCACATATTCCATCTTTAATATTAACTGCGAGAGCAATTCCAACTATAGCAAGATCCATTGCCCTTCTCACGCTATGCTTTATATAGACAGATTTTGTACCCGGAGATGGCCTGGGGACTTCAATAGAAGTGAGAATCTCGCCCTTACTTAAGATTGTTTCGGATGGACCTGTAAAAAACCTTTCAATAGGGACTTTTTTCTCACCATCAGGCCCTATAATCTTCAACATAGCTCCAGATACCATTAATGATGGAATCATATCAGCAGATGGTGAGGCATTGCATATATTACCCCCAATTGTAGCAATATTTCTTACCTGTGGGGAACCAATTTTGTGAGCTGATTGAGACAATATCAAAAAATTCTCTTTTATTACAGGAGATTTATCAATGGAGTTTATTGTGGTTAAAGAACCGATTTGTAAAACATTATTATATTTTACATAATTTATATCTAAGATTCCTTTAAGATTTATAAGATAGTCCGGTTTTATCTCTCTTCGCTTCATCTTAACTATGAGATCGGTCCCTCCAGCAACAGCTTTTCCTCTATCTCCATATTGTAAAAGCAGTGAAATAGCCTCATTTATATTTGAAGGTTCTAAATAATCGAAATATTTCATACTCCCTCTCCTATATTGATTTCTTTTTCTTTTCTGATTCTTCTAAAATCTTTTCAATCTCTTTTTCAAATTCTTTTAAAAACGGAAATATCTTATCCTCTTCTGCATTAACAACATCTGTTACCTTATCATCCCTGTATATAAGCAAATATTCCCTTCTAAATACTATAGCTTCTGTTAATCCATCATCCCATCCATATATATAATAGTTATTGACTTTTGGCAAGTTATATCTTTTAAATAACCCTTTCATCATCTCATCCCATTTCGGCTTGGAGAGACATTCAAAACAATACTTTATATCCACCCTGTACAGCTTATTCCTGTAAAAGAATACATACATTCTTCTAATTTCCTTCCCTTTATACGACTTAAACTTTGTTACCTTAAATATCTTTTCATTATCAACATGAAAATGTTTTTCTGTAACATCTTCAGCTTCAACCACATTTTTAAATTCATCGATATCCATACCTATTTTCAAGGAATATACACCTCTATCAATAACATTGTTCAGACCTGTTAACCACATCATTATGGCTAATATACATAACTTCATAACAATATTCTTTCTTTAATATAATAATAAGGAAATAAAAAAAAGTAAAGAAAAAAAGATGGTGAAAAAATAAGTTTTAATATATTAAAAAAATCCTTTGGAGTTATATATGTCCTCGCCTCCCATACGCCTAAATTTCCTATTATTACAAGATTATTCCTCTCCCTCTTTATAGATTTAAGGTTAACCTCAAAGTCACCTGCTGAAGAAGATATATACATAACTCCTCCCATGATAATCTAAAGATAAATTATAGATATTTAAAAAATATTTATATAAATCTGAATTTTCCAAATCTCTTTTTTAAAACTAAATCAAGTTTTTGTAATATATCGGATCCTTTTCAATATATTAATACTTCCAACCTTCCGCTCTTCCTGAGTTTTTTAACCCTGATGCCATAATTCCATATGTCTCCGATGCCTTTCCCATGTAGCACCATCAATAAGATATCTGTCATAGAATTCAGGATCAACATGATGAATCTGGATTGCATGAGCAGCAACCATTGTATCAAATCCTCTTGGAAATCTTTTATATCTATCATATATATAATTAGCTATATCCTTTGCTATCTGGATGGACTCTTCTGTCTGAATCCTGGCAGATTTTAAATAAGCTTTTGAGTCCTTAAAGGGACATATAAATTTATAGGGGTTCTTATCAAATCCTTTGAATATATAATCATTCCCTTCATTCATATCTGGATCATACCACCCATTCTTATATTTAATATTCCACATATCTTCCACAGCCTCGTCTATTGTCATGTATGGGGGACAATGTCCCTCAATTATCCCATCTATACCAACAGGATTGGGGTCCCCGTCCCATCCTGTGACGAATCTGAATCCAAATCCTCTCGTTATTGGAGTTCCTCCCATCCACTGAAGGAATGATGCTCCACTGAATGGATATCCACCAAGCCCCATGGCTGCTGCAGCAAGAAGTATATTCTGTTGCATATTATGACATATTCCATATATACTCAACCCGAGCAATTGCTCGATATATTTGAGTGTTACTTCAGGACCATTAAGATAACCGTTATCTATCCATTTTTTTACCCCTGCAGGCTTATGATCGTTCATCTCATCATATAGTCTTGCTCTTTCATCCTCTGCAAATATAAATAGTATATTTGCCATCTCAGGGCTTAGATCTGCTACCGGGAAGAATACGGTTGTTCCTGGAGTATTCACATATCTCTGAATAATCTTAAATAGCCCGGGGGACTTTCGTGGAATCTCCAATCTCTTATCGCTGATCTTCACCAGATTTCTGTCAAAATTCTCTACCATTCTTTCAAAATCCTCCTCACTCTCCATCTCTACTATTTTTGTGGGTGGTGAGGGTTTATATACAAAGCATCCATCATCATTTGTAAAAAGTAGATGATTATACCATACATTGCATGGACTTGGATGTGTTCTTCCCACAAATGATGTATGGGTACATGCCCCATCCTCAAAGGGAAGGTCATTCCTTATCAGTCCATTTGTTCCTGTTGCTGCCCAGCATATTAATGCTAATTCCTCTCTGGTTAATGGAACCGGCTCCCTCTTTGGCTTATACTCTCCAAAGTATTTGATATCCTTTGGGAAATATGTACCTAAAGGATATTTAAATGACCTTCTATGACTCAAAGCCCAGTATAATGATACATTCAATGCATCCTTTGCTCCATCTGATAACGCCATAATAACCTCCTTTATATGTTATAGGTTCTATGTTCAAAGTTTCCTAACTTTTAATCTTAAACAAATTTACCCTTCTGACCTTTGCTCTTAAGCTCTATCCTTTAATCAACCTTCTTCAAGCCTTACATCTATAACAACAGACCTCCCTTTTTTAATCTCATCTAAACCCCTTTTAAGACTATCTTCAATCATCTCAGGTTCTGATATAGTTTCAGTATAACACCCTGAAGCCTTTGCTGGCATTATGAGCTCTGGAACAGGCTTAAAACTTGTAAAGAAACTGTCTGTCTTTCTGGCATATCCTTCAGGATGCTGGTTTATTGTGAGTAATTTAACAGCTCTCCAGCCTGAATTATTGTATATCACTGTAAATATTGGAATATTATACCTCATTGATGTCCAGTAAACAGCTGTAGGAATAGTAAATATATATGCCCCATCAGAAACCATAGAAAATACATATTTCTCTTTATTTGCCAATTTTACCCCTAATGAGGCCCCTCCTATCCAGCCAAGTGAGCTACCTCCAAGTCCAAAATATGTTTTAGGCTTTGCTCTTCCAGAATATTTTAAAATTTCCGGAGTATTAGTAACTGTCTCATTTAGCACAATTGAATCCTCACCAAGTATCTTTCCTACTTTTGAAGCAAGATATTTTGGAGATATGGGCTTTTTACCAGATTCTCTATAAGCTTCTTCTTTCCACAATCTTCTTTGCTCGTCATGTTTTTCTTTTATATTATAAAACCTCTTTTTGAATCTTTCAATATCATTATTCTTAATAAGCTCCTTGATAATAGAAGTAAGTTTTGGAATAGCAACCCCCGAATCAGCTTTTAAAGCTATATCGGCTGGAAAATTCCATAGTGGGATATTCTCCTTTACCGGATCTATATCTATGGATACTATTTTTGATTTCTCCCCAGGTCTTATCCTTGATGGAATCCATGGAACATCAGTATCTATAAGGAAGATAAGGTCTGAATCCGTTAAAAAGGGTTGAACATCATATCCCAGGTGCAATGGATGATCGGATGGAAAGTTTATATAGTGAGGATATGCCTCAATAACAGGAATTGATATGGTCTCTGCAAGAGATATAAGTGCCCTAAAACCTTCTTCGTTCCTTCCTGAATAACTTGTTATTATAAGCGGATTTTCAGCATTAATCAGCAATTCTGCCACCTTCTTTAAAGCTGAATCATCCCCCTGAAGAGGTAAAGGAGGATTATATCTGTCAGGATTCAATATCTCTACATTATCTATGACCTCTTCTAAAATTTCTCTTGCCATAAGGATATAAACCGGACCCTTTGGTTCTGTATTGGCAATTCTAAAGGCTCTCTGAAATAATTCATATACATTATAAGAGGTCTTAAGTTCATAACCCCATTTTATATATTCCCTTACAATACCTATCTGATCAAAAGGTTCCTGTAGAAAGTGGATAAATTCATCCCTGCTTCCATGAAGCTCTCCTTTCAGAGTTATTGGAGCAAGCCCAGCCATAAGAATTACTGGAACTCTACTTCTAAAGGCATTATGCACTGCTCCACCTATATTTGCTGTTCCAACATCTACATGCACAAGAACCCCCTGGGGCTTCCCTGTAGCCTGAGCATATCCATGGGCAGCACTCATTGCTACCATCTCATGCTGACATATAATAACTTCAGGTCTTCCTACTCCTAAGGCATCATACTTAGCCATCGCCTCTATAATAGGGGTATGATCTGATCCCCATGTTGTAAAAATATATTTAACGTCATTCTTCCTTAACATATCGAGTACAGCTTCACTAACCTTTTTCTCCATATTTACCTCCTTTTTAAATCTTTCTATTTCTACCCCTCCAATATTTATCTCTTAATACCCTCTTTAACACCTTTCCAGATGGAGTCCTCGGAAGGCTATCCACAAACTCAACACTTCTTGGCTTTTTATAACTTGCAAGGTTGTGTTTACAGAATTCAATTATCTCCTCTTCTGTAGCCTTTGCCCCCTCTTTAAGAACAACTATAGCTTTTACTGCCTCTCCCCATCTATCATCTGGAACCCCTATAACAGCTGCATCTAAAACCTTTGGATGGGAATACAAAACTCTCTCTATTTCAGCAGGATATATATTAGCTCCTCCACTTATTATCATATCCTTTTTCCTATCCATAATATATAAATACCCGTCCTCATCAAAAAAACCTATATCTCCGGTATAGACAAATCCATCCTTGACTGTTTTTTCGGTCTCTTCAGGGTTATTCCAGTAACCTGACATATTTCCAGGAGATTTTATTATTATCTCTCCATTCTCATAGGGCGGCATATCCCTTCCATTATCATCTACTACCCTGACCCTGACATTGACCATCTCTCTCCCTGCTGATTTTAATCTATTTAGTTCCTTTTCCCTTCCTTCAACTATATGATCATAAGAAGGAAGAAATGTTCCTGATGGGCCACATTCTGTTGGACCATAGAATTGCATGAATCTACATCTAAATACCTCTATACCTCTCTTCAGAACATCAAAGGGCATTGGAGAAGCTGCATATAATATATTTTCGAGGCTTGAAAAATCTCTCTTATCTATATCCCTGGAATCCAGCATAAATATAAGCATTGATGGAGCCAGTGGTAAAAATTGAATCCTCTCTTTCTCTATGGTATCAAGAACAAGTTCTGTATCCCAGTTTAAAATATGATTTATAAGGGGAATATATGCCCCCTGGAAGATAAGCATTGTACCCCCACTAAAAAATGTTGGAAATGTATGTAAAATCCTTGTAAAAGGTTCTATTCTCATTTCATAAGAAATATTCATAACGTTAAAGAATATAGATTTATGAGTCCAGATTGCGCCCTTCGGGAACCCGGTTGTTCCACTTGTATATACAATACATGCAATATCATCACCACCGACTTTCCATGATAAAGCTGGCTCTTTGTCATCATAGGAGTTAATAAGGGATTCATATTTTACTATTCCCTGATTGAGTTCCCCAACAGAAATAATATTCCTTAGAGCTCCAGAACTTATATAATCTAAAATTTTAATATAATTATTATCCATGATTAGAGTATCAGAACCTGAATCGCTTATTATATACTCTATCTCTTTAGGAGAAAGTCTATAATTTATTCTAACCAGTATAGCTCCAATCTTTGCAGCTGCAAAACTTATTTCAAAGCATTCATTCCCATTAAGCATAAGTGTTGCAATCCTATCTCCCTTCTTTATCCCGGTATCAAGTAGAGCATTTGCAAGGCCATTAACCCTATTATTCAATTCCAGCCATGATAATCTTTTTCCATAACTTACCACAGCTTCCTTATCCCGGTATTTTCTTACATTCCTGATAATAAGATCTCCTAAATTTTCTATATCTCCAAACATATTTCCTATTTACCTAAAATATTAAAAGAGGAATTATTTCTCTTATATCTTTTACATTTTCAATATCTGAAATTATATTTATTATCCTATCTTCAGAATTATTTTTTAAATTAACCCCCTTATCTCTGGCAAATAAAATATTATCTTTAAATTTATCAATAATATCATCCATAGTCAATGGTTTTTGAGGATGCCCTCTCATAACATCGATTCTTTTTGTTAAAACTCTCCCATCTTTAAGGGTTATCTCTATATCTGTTTCAAGAAGTTTCTCTTGAGAATCTCTCTCGGAATCAACTACTGGTTTTATTTTCTTTATCAATTTTAATATATTGGGATCTTTTATATATTCATCTGTAAAATGCTTTAGATTTGGTTTCCCTCTTAATAATATATTTGCAACCACATATTGATGACTAAACTGAGCATCCACAACCGGATTTTCTCCTATCCTGAACTCATGTCCACCACAGATGTTATAGCAATACTCTCCAACCCTTACAATAACATTATCTACTTCATCAGGATCGATATTATACTCCTCTTTCAATTCAAGGGTGGCATCCGCTGCAGTCAAAGTCCCTCCGCAGCTTGGCCATCTCTTAAATAAAGTTTCAGTTCCATAAAATTTTTTTCCTAAGTCCTCTTTTACATATATTAAATTGCTCTTATCATTGGAAATTAAATGAAAATATCCATAGATACCGTTCAATACATTCTTTACGCCTGTTATTCCTCTATCTGCAAATATTGCGGACATTATACCTTCACAGGCTGCAAACCCCTGATTTAATCTAACACTCAATGCTCCATCAATGTTACTCTGAAAGCTTCCGGATGACTCATTAAATGCTATACCAAGGGCATTTTTCATCTTTTCTTTATTAAATCCCAATATCTTTGCTGCACAGGCTGTTGTTCCAAATATACCACAAGTTAATGTTGGATCAAATCCATGATAATCAAGTGTTGCCTTACTTATCCTGACTGCAATATCTGTTCCTAATGCGATAGCAGTCAGAAATTCTTTACCATTAATTCCTCCTATCTTTTCTCCTGCTGCAAATGCGGTTGGGATTAAAGATGAACTCATATGCATCCCCTTATCAACCCCATCATCAAAGTCAAGAGCCCTTGCCATAACTGCATTTGCTAAAGCAGCATCATGCGCTGGAACTTTACCCCCATATATCATTATTGTGGATTCCTCCTTACCACCCCATTCTTTAACTATTTCCACTATATTCCTGCATCCGGGGGCATCTGAACCTGCAATCATTGTTCCTATAGAATCAAGGATGCACATCTTCGTGATATCTATAATATCTTCTGGGAGATCATTATAATTTATATTGACTATATTTTCTGCTAAAGGTTCTATTAAATCCATGTTACCCTCCTTTTTCATTTTTCTTTGAATATGGCCCATTACCATGCCAGTATTCAAAGTCATACTCTGTCCCATGAGGGAGACAATATCTACACAATGATAGAGTTGGAGACATAAATCCATACTTCTCTCTTACCTCAAGATATCCTATTCCAAGTTTTATAAAATACTCTAAAGGTGGTGGTTCAGAGTGGGAAAGCTTTGATTTTTGCTCAATACACCAGAAGTCCCCCTGTCTTGGAAGAACACCATGACTCATAAGGAAGTCAAATCCATTAACTGTGGATTCAACAGCCTCATCTACATCGGTAAATCCAAAGGGTTTTGCCATCTCAACTCCTGAAACAAAGTTCGGGTTAACATTCCCGACTCCAAAGAAATCAACAGCCCTTATAGTCCTTTTTATCCATTCATCATACCCGACATGGGAAGCCTTACCAGGACATATTATTTCAAATAGCTTCCTATTCCATACCTCAATATTTGGTTCAATATTGGTAATTCCTGTATCCTTTAATCTCTTCCATCCCTCATCATCAAGGGCTCCTATCTGAAAATTTACAGGATACCATACCTTTAGCCTTTTTCTTATGGATTCTAAGAAATCACAATACCAATCCAGTTCCTTCTTACCCTCATATTCCTTCAGGAATGTCCCTCCGGTTATAAATAGATGCCTGAACCTCGACTCATGAAGCCCAATTTCCAGGACTTCAGCAACCATATCCCCTTTTTTTCTTAATATCATTGTCTCACCCTTCTTTTTCTGGGCAGCGGCATGGGGTGTAAGATCACAGAACAGGCACTCCTTCTTTATTGAGAAATAGTCACAATGTTTATTAGCAGTAACAAATAGAGTATCCCTTGCTCCCTGAACCAGGGATGCCATAGGAATTCCATCTATCATCCTCTCAAAAAACTTTGGGGGCTTATCAAAACCGACCCTTCCTATAGGTTCTTCATTCCAGAATAGCTTATATTCTCCATCAACTATATCAACCATATACGGGGTATCCTCAGATGTTCTAACCTGAATCGTCGTTCCCTCTTCTGTTCCATCATCAAGGATTATAAGAAATGGTATATTATCTCCATACATAACAGGTTCTCCCTTATCATAGGAAAATAGCCAGAATCCTTTATATAGAATATCCTTCCTCTCTTTGAAGGACTCCTTTGCTCTGTCACTGAATCTTAGCCCGAGTCTTACAACATCAGATTTTATAATTATAGGCTCTGCAACATCCGAAAATCTTTTAAATGCTTCAAATAGCTCCATATTACTTCCCCCTCCCAAAAATATTTGGTGCTACATCCATCCTCTTCCAGAACTCTGACCTTACCTGTGGTGGATTAGGTAGATCTGAAAGTTTTCTAATGGATGGAGGCGGATTTTTAGGTTCTCTCCACACCTTCTCATTCTTAAGCATCGCCTTAGAGAATTTCTTTTCTGTAAAACCCTGATCAAATATCCAATCATAGGTATATTCAATGGTTCTTGATTTTGTGCTGAGATCTATAATATCCCAGTTTTTTCTCACCCAATAGTTCCATGGTGGAACCTGGACCCACTCTTTGTCCATTATTTTAAATAGCCTGCCCTTCCTATCAAACTGTTCTTCATGTAGATCAAGAAAGTTCTTCTTCTCAACCCAGGTTACCCTCTTGCTGAGATAGTAATTCGGATAATACCAGTTTTTGCTCTCTATAACAAAGCAGTCCTTACCCCTTATATTATCCTCTCCTATAATCCTGTGATTTTCCTGCCACGCCTCTCTTGCATACCAGTCATCATGAGTCATATCCTCTTTGTAAAATTTATCCTGATTGTTAGGGGTTGGATATTGCCTTATCCTCTTCAGAGATATAGACCTTACGAAAAGGGTATCTGGCTTATAATTATCCTTTGATTTTAGATAGGCAATTCTTATAAATGTGGTTCCTCTATCACGAGGGGGATATAACTGCATACCTGCTCTTTTGTAAACTACATCCCCGGGCTTAATCCCATCATAGGTAAACCTTGCCCTATAATCCTTATAATAATATTTTCTCCTTCTTATAACCTCTCTGATCTGGATATTTCCTGATGAATCTACAGATATACTTTTATAGAATCCCTCATTGTCTTTTCCGGGGTCCTTGTTGCACATCACATAGCTCATTATCTCCAATCCTGTATATCCATATCTCTTTATTTCTTCCTTTTCCTCTGAAGTAAGCTCTTTCCTGCCCTGTTGTAGCCTGACAATCATAGGATCCCCTATGATATCCCTTGGGTTCTTCCATTGACCTGCATATAATAAAGATTGGAAAAATATAAAGGGGATTAAAAAAATTATTTTTCTCATCATACTCTCCTCCTTAAAATTCATATTTTATCCCGAATTCTACTTCGTCATTCTTTGAGAATTGTCCTGTAACTGTACTATCCTTCCCCCAGAAGGAATGAATCCCGACACTCAATGTTATAAAATCGGAAAGCCTAAAGAATATACGAGTTCTAAGCCTTTCCTCTCCATGGTCACCATAAGCCATTGTAAGGGATAAAGTACCCCTGTCATAATAAAAACTCTTTGTTATTGTAAGAGAATAATAATTTTCCCAGTGATTAAGAGGTGTTCTTATCGGCATAAATCTCAATCCCTCCATACTTCCAAATGTATATTCAGGTAGAATAGTGAGAAGAATATCCCAGTCTACAAAGATTATAGTCTCTAAAGCAAGCGATGTTAAAAGCCTGTCCCTTTGAGTCTGACCATCCTCATTCAGTGGTTCATTATCAGTGGCTATATATAGATTCTTTTTGTAAACAGATTCTATTCTTCCAACCCAATCATATCCTAAAAAGGAGAATGCTTTATCAAGGGCAAAGCCGAATCTGTGCAAGCGGGTATATCTTGGTTCAAGAACAAATGTTATTGGATCTCCTTTATTAGTGGATATTATAGTATCCTTTCTAAAGAGAGTAGGATTATAACTCCATCCATAAAAGTAAACAAAGAATATATCCCATCCATTTTGCTCAAATTCTAACTTTAGAGCGAATTCATGATTTTCAATCCTATCTTCATCGGGTTTAATAATATCTCTAATTACCGTTCTAATCGATGGATCTGGTCTTCTCTTAAATCCCCATATCCAGTCCTCAGGTATTAAGGGATTTGGCTCAAAGTCAGGAATCCATAAAAATTGGAGGTTATATATCTCTCCACTCCATGATATATTTGCCATCCATAACGGAATTCTTGTATACTTCCAATCATCCATTGCAGCATCCCATGGACCCTCTCTAAAATCCTCTGGATTTATCATATCAAGAACCTTTCTTCCATCAACCTTTCCCCAAACAACCTGTTGTTTTCCTAAAATAAATCTCCAGTCATTAAGTGCCCAGTCAAGATATAACTCTCTTAATATCCTCTTTCCATTCCTGTATACTCTTAACTTCCTTTCTGTTTCTGAAGAGAATACATGTTTTGCCTCCCAGTCAAATATTGAATCATATAGAAAATTATAGATGTTCACTATCTCCATATCACTGGATAACCTATATCTTAGATCAATCTCTGAAAGCCACTCTATCTTCTGGGTATTATATCTATGTCCATGAAGATCTATATCGGTTTCATTTTCAATAAACCCTTTAATATCCAGATTTGGTATACTCTTCTTTATTTTACTAAGGCTATTACCTATGGGATTGAATGAAGCAATATTAAAGGAGAAAGCTCTTTTATCTATAAATAAAGCTATTAATACAATTAATAAAACCTTTCCTTTCATTCCCTTCTAAATACCTTCTTAATGGATATTCCGAGCTCTTTGCACACAACTTGAGCAGTTATCCTGCCTGATGCCCCATTTATACCTGCACCGGGGAAGGTAGCCGACCCCGTCATATATAATCCCTTAAAGGGAGTTCTATAGGGTTTCAGTGATGGATATGGTCTGAATATAAAACTCTGGTCAAAATGGTGGCTTCCAGCGGTTATGTCTCCCTTAACAAGATTAAGATTATTTCTTTCTACATCAATGGGGGTCTGAATCTGAAAGTTTATAATGCTATTCTTAAAATTTTCTGTGTAACTATCTATTATATTTATTACTCTCTCTACGTATTTTTCTTTTATTTTATTCCAATCACTCCCTCTAATTTTTCCAGCAGAATCTCCTTTAATTTCATAGGGAACTGTTCTAACTGTAACCCATAATACAGCCTTTCCTTCTGGAGCTCTCTTTTTATCATATACACTCATTTGAGAGACTATCATAAATGGTTCCTTTGGTAAAAGACCGGATAAAGCTTCATTATAAGCTTTTGCACAATAATCTATAGATGGGGCTATATGTAGTGTAATGTCTTATTTATATCTTCACCTGCCTTCCATTTTATAGGCTCATTTAAGGCAAAATCGAGTTTCATTCCGGCTATACCATATCTATATCTCTTAACTTTAACGATAAAATCAGAAGGTAAATTCTCTTCTCCTATTAGCTTTAAGAACAACATTTTAGGCTCTATACAGGTAATTATAGCCTTCTTAGCTTCGATTGTATCTCCACCCTCAATTCTCACTCCTTCTACCCTTCCATTTTTTAATATAATTCTGTCAACTGTAGAATCTGTCCTTATTTCACCACCTTTATCCCTGATATATTCTGCCAATGCATTAGAAAGCATTCCGGATCCACCCTCCGGTACAAGTCCACCAAACTCCTGTTGAATTGTTGCAGACAGAAATGCAAATGATGAACCAAAGTTTACGTCCGGACCATAATCAGGATGGAGACCCCATGGAGCAAGCCATGCCCTTACCTTATTATTCTTAAAGTGTTCCTCAACGAATACTCTTGGGGATAATGAAATTGTTCTTATAAGTTCTAATATCCCTTCCTTTCCTCCAAGCTTCTTTGACAGACTTCTAAATTTGAGAAAAGTCTCAATCTTTGAAGGAGACGAAAAGAAAAAGGTCAATATCTCATCCTTTACCTTTATATATAAATTATAAAGATTCTCAAATGCTATAGCATCTTCACTGGAATGCTTCCTCAGGCTATCCAGTGTATTTTTAAGCTCACTATGTAAGACTATGCTATCTCCATCTGGGAAGGGAGTTCCAAAGGGTTTATCAACAGGTATATATTTTAGCCCGTATCTTTCAAGAGGAATTTCTTTATTTCTAAGAAGAGGATTTCCAGTTATAAATAGATGTGCATTTCCGAATACATCCCATTTAAAGCCTGGAGCATTGGGTAGGTCCTTTGTTTTTACACATCCTCCAACTATATCTTCCCTTTCCAAAACAATAACCTTGAGTCCTCCCTTTGCCAGATATGCTCCACAAACAAGTCCATTATGCCCTGCACCAATTATTATTACGTCATATTCCATAATATCCTCCTGTAAACATTAAATTATATCTTCATTATTAAATTAGAATTTTTCCCCCTTTCACTAATCTTAAAAATGATAATTCCTTTAAAATCTAATTAACAAAAAAATTTATTATAGATAATTCTAAAATATCTTATTCTTTTCTCTATCAATCTTTAGCCTGAATTATTTCTATGCAATTAAGACTAAAATACTTTATTCCACTCTAAGATCTCATAATCTGAAAGCATCCCATACTTAAAGAACGGGTCCCCCTCTTGAAATTCTCTCGCCTTTTCCTCTGAATCAGCCTCAAATATATTAACAGCTTTATTAAATCCTTTGCATGGCCCTCCGCTCTCAAGGATACCTCTATCATTTAAACTTTTTAGATAGCTTAGATGAGCTACTAAAAGCTCTGCGAATTCCTTTTCCACCCCCTTACTTAATAACTCTTCCTCCGAGGGAGTTCTTCCTGAGTGAATAGCCTCTTCAAGATGTAGAAAAGCCTCTGCTGGAATAGACTCTCTAAGCCTTTCTGCCTGAGATGGATTAATATTTACAATTGTTACATATTTCATATACGTCCTCCTTATATAATATTAACATAAATTATAGTAAATATTTACAATTCATTGATTTATGTACATAAATTTATAAGCAATTGCAATAACTCTAAAATCCATATTCCTTCCAATTAGATATAACCATCTCTCTAACCTCATCTGGGTATATATTGTCAAAGGAGGATTTTGGTGGAATATCTTCTGTCTTCCAGCTTTTAGGCCATGTACAATCAAACAAAACATTGCTTCCACTACTTAAAGTCCTCTCCTCCTTACTTAAGTATCCTAATATTGGAGAATTAAATACATTATCCATAATCATTATCCCTCTTGATGGATGACACTTGGTAGCAAATGCATGGATGACCTGAGCCATATTTGTTGGATCAATATCTTCATCAACTACTACTATTTTGGGCAGATATTGGCCATTTTTATCTCCCCATACACAACTTGCAATCCTTCTCGCTATATTTGGAGTCGGAGTCTTTGTTGAAACAATACACAGGGAAAGCCCGGATTCTGGGGGCATATATATTCCAGTAATTGGAATACCAGCTTCAACTAATGCTATCTTTATACCTGATATAAATCCTATATTACTTGCTACATGACTGTCATCTACAGGAACACCTATGCATGAAACAGGAAGTATTGGAGCATTTCGATGTGTAATGGCTTTTACTTTAAATACTGGTCTCGGAACCCTTCCAGTAACCTGGTAACCAGCCCCTTCTCCAAATGGTCCTTCATCCTTTCTGACATGAGGAAGTATCTCCCCTTCAATAACAATCTCTGCGCTTGCAGGGACAAAGAGGTCAACAGTCTCACATTTAACCACCTTTAAAGGTTCTCTTCTAACAGCTCCTATTACATCCACTTCACTCACTCCATAGGGTATCCCCGTCGTTGCAACAAGATTTGTTATTGGTTCACAGCCCATAAATGCAACATATTCCATAGGTTTATTGCTTGATTTATACTTTGAATATATCATCCCAACATGTTGAGCAGGAATAAGAAATATACCTATGGAATCTCTATCATGGATCATTAACCTATATGTACCCCAATTTATCCAGTCAGAGTCCGGATCTTTACATACCCCTACATCCAATGTTCCTATATAACGCCCTCCGTCCCCTGCATGAATCATAGGAGAAGGAAATTTAAACAGATCGACCTCTTCTCCCTTATATATATTCTCCTTACATGGACCATCACTCACAATTATAGGCTTTATAATATTATTGCGCCTCTTAATATACTCATCTAATATTTCTGTATAAGAGGATTCTGGAGACATCTCGAGTGCTATAGCGACTCTTCTTAAATTTGCTAATGGACTCCCAAATAACCTGTATCCTTCTGGATATCCCTTTATATTATTAAAAAGTTGAGCCCTTTCATTTGTTTCATTACACCTTCTCATTATAGCGCCTGCCTCAAGATTCCAGTCGACCTCTCTATTAATCTCTAATAGATCTCCTGTCTCTCTTAATCTTTCTATAAACTCCCTTATATCATTGAAAGGCATATTCCTATCCTCCTATCTTAAGATCTCTTTTTATAATTCTTGCACAGTTATATCCTGGGGCTGTTGTTACACCTCCGGATGGCCATGTATGCCCCCCCGTCATATACAGATTAGATATGGATGTTTTATATTCTGTATATCCTGGAAATGGTCTCATTAAGAACTGTTCTAAAGTAGATCTCCCTAAGACTGCATCTCCGTATGCCATTGTAGGATTTCTCCTCTCGATGTCTGCTGGTGAATCAAAATATACCTTTAAAAGAATATCTTTGAGATTCGGTGCATACATAGAGAGTTTATTTATAAGTGCTTCTCCAAACCTTACCTTATTATAATCCCATGTTCCATTTCTTAAATTTTTGGTATTTGGAATACATTCAGGAGATGCAAGATATAATGTAGCTTTTCCATGTGGTACCTTTTTTGTCTTTTCACATAGCTTTACAGAATAGTTACTCACAAATACAAGTATATTATCCCATGGTATCTCTCCCATGGATATTTGATGAAAACATTTAAGGCAGTTATCCATTGATTCATAAAGGGTTATTGTTGTTGCATCATCAAGCTCAGGAGAAATAAAATTTAATTGATCATCAAGGGCAGCATGAACCATAAATATTCCATATCCATATCTAAAGTTATTTGCTCTCTTTACAAAATCATAGCCAAGATTTTCTTCTCCAGTAGCCTTAATCAGGTAGGGAAATGACATCATCGACACGATAGCCTTTTTAGCCCTTATCTTCTCTCCACTAATAAGTTCAACGCCGCTTGCTCCCCCCCCTTCAATTATTATCCTTCTAACCTCAGAATTCCCTCTTACCTCTCCTCCTAAAGATTTAAAACATTTTAGAAATGCTTCTGTAAGCATACCAGAGCCTCCAATCGGCTTCCCCAGACCATATTGTTGAACAAATGAGGGAAGAAGAAATATAGAGAAACCGCTCCCTGGTTCATCAGGAGCATTTCCAAGCTGTTCAGCATAAGCATATAGCCATGTTTTAACCCTGTCATCTTTAAAATTTTCGTCTAATACATCTTTTGGAGAAAGAAGCATATATCTCAATATTTCTGCACCTTCTCTACTTCCCTCCATTGCCTGCATAAATCCTGTTCCAGGAGGGGTTGTTAAAAAGAAGGAATCAAATATTATCTTTGAAACCTCTAAATATCTCTCATAAAACCTTTTATATGAATCTGCATCTTCCTCATTTATCTTTGATATACTCTCAAGTGTTTTATCTATATCTATATTTTGAACTATGGAACTTCCATCAGGAAATCCTGAACCAATAAGTTTTTCCGGTATATAATATTCCAGTCCATATTTTTCAAGTTGAAGTTCATCCATTGTAGGGGATATTCTCACCCACAGATGATTTTCTGAATGAATATCATGCTTAAAACCAGGGAGCGTTACCTCTTCAGTAATACATCCTCCACCGAAGACATTCCTTTTTTCCAAAACAATAACCTTAAGTCCCCATTTTGCAAGATAACATGCGGTTGTTAAACCATTATGTCCGCTTCCTATCACAATAATATCATATTCCATTTTTTATTCCCCTTCAATTAAAATAATATTTTTTTATATACCTGTCACATCATCTTTTTTATTCTTTATCGGTTTTTATCCTTCACCTTATTAGCATTCTTCATACTCTGTTCTTCTGATTATCTCATCCTGAACAGCCCTTGATAGCTCAACCCACCTCATACTGAATCCGGCTACCCTTACCCATAAATCCTGATAATCTTCCGGTCTCCTCTGAGCATCCCTTAACATCTTTGTATCAACCACATTAAATTGAACATGATATCCACCCCTATCCATATAGGTCTTAATCAATGCCAAAAGTTTTCTTGATCCATCTATATCCTTCAGAGCTGTTGGATGAAACTTAATATTTAATAGATGACATGAATATGGAATAGCATCTACCTTGGATGCAGAATTAACAAGAGCTGTTGGACCATTTTTATCCGTCCCGGGAAGTGCCGAAACAGAACCATCACATAGGGCAATCCCCTTCTTTCTTCCTTCTGGCAGAGCACCACATGCCTTACCAAATATTGGATGTGTGGTTACAGTAGCCGGTGCAGGAGGGATTGGATGACCAAACCAATTCTTATGGGAGAGCGATTCCTCTGCAAGATATCCATAAAGATCTTGGGCTATATCATCCACATAATCATCATCATTTCCAAACTTTGAAGCATCAATAAGCTTCCTTTGAATATCCTCATACCCTTTAAAGTCTCTATTTAATGCATTAATTAACTCCCCCATTGTAAAGACCTTATCTTCAAATACACACTTCTTTATAGCTGCAAAGGAATTAGCTACATCTATAAGACCTGTAATTAAATGGGTTGGTCCATCTGAGTACCTTGCTCCACCTTCATCTAAACTCTTACCCCTTTCAATACAATCATCTGTTAAAACAGATGCATAGGGTAGTGGAAGGATATGAGGGTGCAAGCCCATTGCCATATTCCAGTAGTCCTGGGCAAGATGATAAACATATGCTGTCTGTTTTTTCCAGGCATCAACAAGCTCATCATAGCTCATATTCTGAGGATCACCTGTCTCAATACCAACCCTTTTCCTGCTTACTGGATCAATTCCATTATTCAGTGCTAATTCCAGTGTCTTCCCGAGGTTTGTATAGAATGATAATTGGAATCCTCCCCTTCTATGGGATACAACCTGCTCAACACAACCCCCCAGTGCCCAATCCCTTGCATCTTCTAAGGAAGCACCGGTATGGGATAATGCATGAGCAATGCCAACCTCATCATTAAACCATGCAGGCATCCCAATACCTGTCTTTACCAATTCTATAGCCTTAAGCAGGAAATCCTCATTAAGTTTATCATTATATCTGATAGATAGAGTTGGCTGATTTGTCTGCATTGTTATTGCTGATTCTAATATGAGGGTTGACAAATCATTATCAGCAGGTTTTCCATCCTTTGTGCATCCCCCTAACACAAGATTCTGATTTGTAGTCCCTGAAAAAAGCCCTTCATTCATAACAGTGGTTACATACTGATATTGAGCGATTTTTAACCTTAAGCATTCTAATAGCTCTAAAGCCTCACTCCTTGTTATTTTATTCTCTTCTATATCCTTTTTATAGAAGGGATACATATATTGATCAAACCTTGCAGGAGAATAAGCTGCTCCACCAGACTCTAAGAATCCAGCCATATGAGTGAAATACCATGACTGTAATGCCTCATATAAATTCCTCGCTGGATTTGCAGGAACCCATCTGCATGCCCCTGCTATTCTCATTAGTTCATCTTTTCTATTTCTATTCTTTTCGTTTCTTGCCAATCTCTCTGCCTCGGAGGCATAATTCTCTGATAGTGCTATTACCCCTTCACAGGATGATATAGCAGATTCGTAGAAGATTATCTTATCCATATCATCCATAAGCCTCACTCTATGCCCTATCCTTCTGAGCTCTCTTAGTTTCTCATTTATCTCTTCTATTATTCCATTAAATCCCTTATTTAAAACCTTTTCATAATCAAGAACCATCCTACCTTCACAGAGATTGGTTGTAATAAATGGAGAAATAGTTAATGTAGACTCTAATTCTTTTAGAAGGGCATAACTATCGGTCTTTTCAAAATATTTTCTAATCATACAATCAAAACTTTTACCATCCCAGTAGTCTAACACCTCCCATAACTTTTCCTCTTCCTTCTTACTCAGTGCAAGCCTATATGTGACAAAGTCCCTTACAATTCCACCCCCATCCGGGAGCTCTACATATTTCTGTTCGGCTTCAGAAAGAATCCCTTTTAATACGTCCTTTATCCACTTTACACCCCCATCAGGATAGAGTGCAGCGCCCCTTACAAATCTTGTATAATTTCCTACAATAAGCTCTCCATCTCTGATAATGGGCTTCATATTGCTCAAGTAATATTTGAATGCTTCTGCTCTTCTTACCATTATTGGCAGACCATCGCCTTTTTTAAAAGCCTCTGTAAATAAAAATGCCCTCTCAGTGCATACTGTAAGCTTTTCCTGAAGAAATCTTTTTCTGAGCATCTTTGTTCTCTCTGTAGTAGGCTCTCTCCTTATTTCCCTATCGGTTATTAGTTCCCTTATTGCTGATTCTCTTGCCATTTTATACCCCCTTATTAATTCATAATATTTTAAAAAATTAACTAAAAGCTATTTTCCCCTATCATATTAGCAACTGCCCATCCAGAAGAGATTACCCCTGAAATTCCACCTCCAGGAAGTGTCCAATGACCGGTAAGATAAAGATTCTCAACCGGGGTCTTGGGTAATGGCTTATTAAATATTATGTTTGGATAATTAGCCCAACCTCCAATAGACCCCCTAAAATTTAATGTATACCTTTCCTTTGTCAAAGGGGTAGCGGAGTCTTTTACTACTATATGCTTGGATAATCCAGGTATAACAGACTCTGCCTTTAATATCATTTCATTCGTAATCCTCTCTTTATCAGCCTTCCAATCCCCTCCTTTTAAATGATAAGGCGCTGGTGTAAAGATAATTACTATATGATGATTCACAGGAGCAAGTGAAGGATCAGAAAGTGTTGGTATTGTTATAGAATAGGGAACCCCCGAGAAACCATCCTCTAATAATTCTTTAAATTCCTCCTCTATATTCCAGCTTTCATGCACTATAATCTCATGGTCAGTGATACCAATGGATTTTATATCCAAGTCCACTCCAAGGTATACATCAAAAGAGGATAAAGATGGCTGCATTTCCCTTAAGCCTTTTAGAAATGCAGGATTTATCCCTTCTAACTCTTTTCCCCCGATTAACTTAAAAAAGGTTTCCATAATATCTGAATTAGATACAATCCAATTAGCTTTTATTCTCTTACCATCTGATGTTTCAATTCCAATAGCCCTTCCATTCTTTACAATAATTCTATTCACTAATCTACCCAATTCTAATTCTCCTCCAGCTCTTTTTAATCCATTTACCAAGATATTGACTAATGCTTGTGAACCTCCTACTGGATAAAATGCCCCATTTGAAAAGGCTCCCATTATTGAGCAGGATCTCTGAATAGCTGATATCTTAGATGGTGGCAAGCCCCCATAAAATAGTGAAGAAACTATACTCTTAAGCTTACCATCCTTTATAAACTCATCTAATAATTCCTTTTGCGTCTTATCTTTATATCGGGTTAATAAAGAGGTCAGTGATGGAAGGTTCTTACTATCTTCATAGATGAGTCCCATTGTACCAAAAAGGGTTTTTATTCCTATCTTTTCCTCTGGAAATCTTTGAGAGAGAAAATTTAAATAATCTTCCAAATTACTGGGGACAATAAAAGATTCTCCCGGGAAAAAGCATCTGTAAAGATTATCAAATTTAATGGAATCTAATCCGTCACTAAGCCCAATTTCTGATAATATTTTATATACCTGTCCCCCATTACCCAAACCGATTACATAATGAATAGCGACATCAAATTTAAAGCCCTTTCTAACAAAGGAAGAGGCATATCCTCCTGGAAGAATGTGCTGTTCAAATATCTTTACTCTCTTTCCTTTTTTAGCAAGAGCTGCTCCACAGGTAAGTCCTCCCATACCTGCACCGATTATAACTACATCATACTCCTCATCAAACATATCTCTTGCCATTCTAAACTCCCTTTTATATTTTCAACCCGGTCACAGGCTTTTTTCTTCCAATCCCTTCAATATCTTTTCAGGGGTTATGGGTAAATCTTTAATCCTTATACCGATTGCATTATAGATAGCATTGGCTATAGCTGGAACTACAGAAGTTTGAGGTCCCTCACCGCATTCTTTAGCTCCAAAAGGCCCGTTAGGATCATGGGTTTCTATTAATATAGAATTTACACTCGGCATTTCTGAAGCTATAGGGATCTTATATCCCAAGAAAGAAGGATTGACCATTAATCCATTTTCTAAAATACGCTCTTCATATAAAGCCTGTCCCAATCCAAAAGCTACCTGACCTTCAATCTGACCTTCAACTGCCATAGGATTTATCGGAAAACCGCAGTCATGGGAATGAGTTATTTTTAATACATTAACTCTTCCTGTTTCAGGATCAGCCTCCACTTCAGCTATTGTTGTCCCAAAGCTAAAGGCTGAAGCGATATTCCCCTCATAGGTGTCTGGATCCGGCATTTCACCAGGAGGGGTATAATATCCTTCGCCTATTATAGAATCTCTTCTCTGTTGGTATTCGAGAGATACCCGAACAGCATCTAAAAAAGATATGGCTCTATCTGGAAAATTCTTAACAAAGATACGATTATCTTTGATATCTAAGAATTCATATTTTACCTTTAATTTTTTAGCAGCGGTTCTTAGAAGAATCCTTTTTGCATCGGCAGCAGCCAGCTTTACAGCATTTCCTACCTGGAAGGTAACCCTGCTTCCAAAGCTTCCAGGAGTTGTTGGAGTAATCTTTGTGTCTGCAGAGATTATTTTTATATTTTTTAAATCTATACCCAGTTCCTCAGCGACTATCTGGGATAAAATAGTATTGCTTCCCTGGCCGAGATCTGAAGCCCCTGTAAATAGAGTAACTATGCCATCTGAATCTATCTTTAACTTAGCCCAGGTATCCCCTGTTACCTTGGTCCCCTTTACCCCTGAGGTACAGAATCCGCATCCTATTCCCAGTCCTCTATTATTATTTAATAATTTACTATGCCTTTCCCTCCAGTAAGAACTTTCTTCAGTTTTTTGTATACATTCTATAAGACCACAGCTTGATATCTTATTTTTAGTTATAGTAGTATACCCACTGGTAACAGCATTCTTGATCATTAAATCTTTAATGTCTATTCCTAAGTTCCTGGCAATTATATCCAGTTGAGAATCAATTGCAAAGCGCATCTGAATCAATCCCATTGCTCTTTGAGTTGCACAGACAGGGTTATTTGTATATACAATGTATCCATCATAGCGAAAGTTATCTATTTTATAAGGCAGGGAGATAAAAAGGCCTGAAAGGATATTTAGAAGCAATCCAGCGCTTAAATATGCTCCAGCATCAGCGATAAGCTTAGCATATTGAGCCATCAGAGTTCCATCCTTCTTAACCCCTGTTTTTAGATCAATAGTAACAGGATGGGATCCTCTATTGATTTGAAAAACTTCTTCCCTTGTCAACTCTATCTTTACTGGCTTCCCTGTCTTCTTTGAAAGGAGAGCCGAACAGAAATGGTGGGCAAGTAACTCTAATTTGCTACAATGAGCCCCACCCACATAGGGTTTAATTACCCTTATCATCCCTTCTTTCACTCCCAGTGTTTTAGATAATTCACTTCTAAGGGAAAATGGTATTTGAGTAGAGGTCCAGATAGTCAATTCACCCATAGAATCATAGGATGCTACAGAGATATGAGGTTCAAGAAAACCCTGATGAAGGGGATTGGAAATGAATCTATCCTCACGGATATAATCAGATTGACTAAAACCATTATCTATATCACCAAAATCAAGATGGAGTTGGTGGGCTATATTATTCTTAACATGCTCATGAATCATTGGAGCCCCCTCTTCCATAGCCTCCTCAGGAGAAAAGAAAGCAGGTAATACCTCATATTCTACTTTAATAAGCTCTAATGCCTCTTCAGCTATATATTCATTTACTGCAGCCACTGCAGCCAATGGATCACCAATATATCTGACCCTATCTATAGCTAATGGAAACTCATCATCATACTGGGGTGGGTTAGAAAAGAAGCTACGTTTTATTCCCAGGGTTTCTCTACCGGTTATTATAGCCTTCACCCCAGAAAGTTTATTAGCCTCACTGACATCTATATTAAGAATTCTTGCGTGGGGACAGGGACTCCTTAGAATCTTCCCATGTAGCATCCCTGGTAAAAATATATCGATAGAATATTTAGCCTCCCCGGTAACCTTTGGTATACTATCCACCATAGGCAAACTTTTACCAATCACAGAGTATCTTTTCATTCTTTATTTCCTCATCTCATAATTTCTTACCTATCACCTCTTACCTATTGCCTCTTTAGCATGTCTCATACTCAGTTCTTGCTATAACTTCATCCTGCACTGCTTTAGAAAGCTCAACCCAGTAGGCACTGAATCCTGCAACCCTTACAATAAGACCCCTGTATTTATCAGGATTCCTCTGTGCATCCCTCAGCATCTTTGTATCAACTACATTGAACTGTATATGCCACCTATAATATATTTGAATGCCTTACCTCTCCTTATTTCAAGAGGCTCTCCCTATGTTTCCTTACATGATTTTGTATAGAGATCCGCCCTTTCAGGATCTACTTCAAGCTCTGCCTTTAGATATCTCTCCCTTACAAGTCTTGATCTTTCAGTTGAAGGCTCACCCTGAACCTCCCTTGGAGCTATTATTTCCTTTATTACTGCTTCTCTTGCCATTTTACCTCCTTATATTAAAGGTTTAAGAGTTAAGTTAATACTCTTTCCTACAAACAAAAAAACCCTTCCATTTATTCCTTATATCTACCATCTCATCCGAGTATAAGCTAAGCCTCCATCCACGGTTATACACTCTGCCGTTATAAAATTACTTTCATCGCTTGCTAAATAGACAGCAATACCCACAAAATCATCTGGCTTTCCGAACCTTTTCAAGGCTGTTTGTAATATCTGAGTTTCAAGGATCTTTCTGGAGAGCCCTTCACCCAGAGAGGAAAACAGAGCATTAACCCCGTCCGTATCAGGTACAAACCCACAAACAATAGCATTTACATTTATTCCATAGGGACCGAGTTCTGCAGCCAGTCCCCTCGTAAATGCATTAATCCCTCCTTTTGTAACAGTATAATGGGTAAGCCCGGGTATCCCAACAATGGAACGGCCCGAAGATATATTTATTATCTTCCCCTTCCTTCTACTGGTCATCTCCTTAGCGACTCTCTGGGTTAAAAGAAATGTCCCCTTAAGATTTACTGAAAACACTCTATCCAGTTCCTCTTCTGATATTTCTAAAAATGAACCCCCAGGAAATAGAGATGCATTGTTTACGAGGATGTCTATCTTACCAAAATTCTCTATAGTCCTATCAACCAAGTTATTGACATCTCTAATTATAGAGATGTCAGTCTTAATAGCAATTGCTCTTCTGCCTATAACTTTTATCTCCTCTGCTGTTTTTTCTGCCAGTTCCATCCTCCTCTGGGCAATTACAACATCTGCTCCCTCCCTTGCAAAGCCAAGAGCAATAGCTTTACCAATACCAGTCCCGCCACCTGTTACTATTGCTACCCTATCCTTGAGCCTCACCTTTATCCTCTACTTTAAACCTTCTCTCACTTAATCTTCACATAACCCATCCCTCTCTGAAATTGCTGCATCTGAGATAGGGTAAAGAACTTTGGAGTAAGTCCTATATTATAATATATTGTAGCCCCAGATTCAGAAGGGCAGTTTATATTTATATGTTCTGTCTGAACATTTACAAATATAGATCCTAAAATCCCCCAGAATTTCCTTCCATCAGGATATTCATAATTGGTTCCAAACATTAACATCTCTTTCCAGTATTCATTTTTCCTGTCATACACCTCCTTTGCAACTCCATGAAAACTCTCTTTGTCTACATAGTATACCTGTCTTCTATAGCAGTAGTTTGGATCCTTTGCAGTTATCTCAACAACATAACAGTCCCTTACTTCAAACTCTTCATCCAGCAACCATGGAGAACCTTTCTTCTTCTTATATGGAATATGCTTTCCATGAAATATGGTTAACATCTTCTTTTCACCAAGAAGTTTATATTTAAAAAGGCTTACCTTTGAATCCCATCCCCAGTTATCATCCCATATATAGTCTGTTGGAGCTTTTGTTGAACATCTCTGAGATGTTGGCCATCTTCTTACTCTTCTTATACTCGGTATAAATATCCACTGGTCATCCCATTTTTTAGGATCATAATATCTGTAATAAAAGACAACCGTTCCCGATGAATCCCTTGGCCATACATTTATCCACATACTATAACTCTCTATATGCTCCTTTCCTTTAAAAGCAGATATTGGAGGTATATCTGTTCTTGCACTCGCTTTCAAAAAATATCCATATGTATCTGCAGTTATCTCATTTCCGTGCCTATCAATAACCCATCTCCTCCAGGGTACTATTCTCTTTCCGGTTTTATCAACAGCGAGAACCTTATCATCTCCTGTCCATCTCCAGTAGAAGTTATACATAATCTTTATTCCAGCTTGAGGGTCATCGGGGTCTATCTTCGGAAATGGAAGGCCACCTTTATAGTTAAGCAACCCATCATTGAGCCCTATCTTTGCCTGCCCTGCATACTTCCGGGTTGCCTCTAAGTATCCCTTTGAAAATGTGGGGAGAATAGGCTCTGTCTTTCTTATCTTTATTGTCCAGCCTTTTTTTATCTGCCCTAACATCCATGGTAAAAATAGGTCTTTAACTTTCTCCCAGTTATTTGGACCTATAACATCCCCTGGCTTAACATCCGCAAAGCCCCTTCTCGTATTAAGAAGAAAAATAAAGGATAAAATTATAAAAGGAATAACGAAATATTTTGATTTTTTCATATAAACCTCCTTCTTTATATTTTTTACTTCCTGCTTAATAATAACTCATAATTCATAATTCCTAATTCATAATTCTTAATTGACTTCCCTCACCCCCTTCCAATAACAAATTTTGGTTTTATAATATATATAAGTGCCGGAAGTAGAAACATACCCCCGAGCATATTAAAGAGAAGTACTATTGTCAAAAGCCCCCCCATCTCAGCCTGGAACCTAAGGGGTGAAAACCACCAGAATATAATACCTGCTGTTATTGTTAATGCTGTAAATAGAACAGCCTTACCAGCAGTGGATATAGCCAGGGGAATAGCGATCTTCAAATCCTTAGATATTTCATATTCCTCCTTTATTCTGCTTACAACATAGAGACCATAATCAACCCCCAATCCTATACCTAATGTCACAACAGGGATTGTATTAACATTTAAACCAAGGTTATAATATGCCATTATAGCCAAGGTGGTAAAATTGGCTATTGATGTAGATACTATAAATAGTATACCACCAATAATAGACCTATAGCCTATTGCACAGCATAGGAAGGTTATAAATAGTATAAGGAATAGATTCCACTCATGGGCTTTTGCAATAACTTCGTTCCCTGCAGCGACTATACCTATAAGACCACCAGCAAGCTTCCATTCTGCATCTTTAACTGGATTTTTATCAATGAATCTCTTTGCTCTACCTATAATCTCCCTTATAGTATCTCCCTTATGGTCCTTTAAATAGGCTATAATAGTTCCATGCTGCCAGTTATAATTTACCCATTTATCTAAGTCCCCAGGCTCTGTTCCTTCCTGGGCTAAATAGAAGATATTGCCCATATCATTCCTGGATTTACACAGGAATCTCCATCTTGGATCATCGTTATGAAATACCATATATGCCCTCTTACCAAGATTTATTATAGACTCTGTTCCACCAACCTTTGAATATCTCCTTAAATACCTTTCAAATTCCTCCATCTTGTACAATAAAGCAGGAGATTTTATTGTATTTTCATGTTTCCCTTTTACAAATATTATCAACTGGTTTGTTCCTGGAAACTTATCATTTATATGCTTTGTGCTGAGATTAAAAGGAGCATCTGGCCATAATAAAGGGGAACCGGGGCGAGAATCCCCTATTGTCAGATATCTTACATTCCATGAAGACCATATAACAATGATTATAGCTGCTCCTACTATACCAAATCGTGGAAACCCAAAGCATCCCTTTCCAGCTCTATACAGGGTTCTCCCAAGGAGATCTTCACTCTTTTCCTCTCTTATCTTTTTAGGAACCGGAATATATGTAAATATGATAGGAGCTAATATAAGAACACTCACAATATTCGTTATTATCCAGAATGTTCCAACAACACCCAATCTCACCAGGATTGGTATGGGAGCAATAATAATAACAAGAATACCAAATGCATCTGTTATTATGGATGTTAATCCAGGGATCAGTAAACCTTCAATGGATATCCTCGCTGATTCTTTTCTATCACCCGATCTAACATATTCTTCAAAGAATCGAGAAGTCATCTGAACAGAGTGACTGACTGTCCTTGCAGATATAAGGAATGGAACTACAAGGATTAATGGATCAAAGTTATACCCCATAACGCCATTAAATCCTACACCCCATATAGCTGTAACTATAAGAGAAAGCATGGGTATAATAACACCAGGTATATTTCTAAAGTAAAGGATTAGTAGAAGAACTATAGTAGAGATGGTAATAATAAATATTACAGATATTTCCCTTAGATGATAATACATCCATCCATATAATATGGGTTCACCAGCAACATTAATTATTGTATTCTCATCTTTTAGTGAATCCGCTGCCCTCATTATATGGTCAAATATATATTTATAGTCGAGCCTCTTCTCCATAAATGAGGCTGTTATTAAAGCAGCCTTGCTGTCAAGGGAAACAAGCTTACCAAATATTGTATCATTGGAGTATATAACATTCTTAAGTTCTTCCATACCTTCCTTGGTTTTCGGTGGATTCGGAAACATTACAGGCTGTATCTCAATCCCCCATGATGTTGCCTTCATATCCTTAACCTTCTGCCTTGCAATGGAGTATATTAAATAGTTATTCACCCCATGGCACATCTCAACAGCCTCTGTCATCTTCTTAACCTTATAGAGGATATCGTAATTAAATATATTCCCTTTTTTTACCTCAATTGATATAAGAACAAGGTTTGCCCCTCCAAATATATCCTTAAACTCTCTATGCATCTTTATATATGGATGATTTGAAGGAAGAAGGTCTTCAAAGACCGTATACATCTCTATATGGAGTATTTGATAAGCAAAGAATAGGGTAATTAGAACTATTACAGTCAGGATTGGCAAGCGATATTTTATAATAAAAGTGGCTAATATTTTCATTTTCTCTCTCCTCTTCCCTCAAGTTTTATAACATCCCAGCTTTTCCCACCGTCTAAGGTTCTAAGAATAAACCCTTTATCTCCAACTATAATTCCAAGTCCTTTTTTATTCATATCTATACCATTTAGATGGAATCTGTATCCTAAGTCCATAACATGCCATTCTTTACCTTCATTCTTGCTGAAGATTATTGCTCCCCTTAAACCAACAGCCCATATATCTTCACTGTTACTTGTAAGGTCTAAAAGATAACTCCTTGCCATCTCATGCTTGGATATCCCCTTTTTATCAACAATCCTCCAGCTATTACCTCCATCCTCTGTCTTGAGAATAACACCATCTAAACCTACAGCCCATCCTCTTTTTAAATCATTGAAGCAAATCTTATTTATAACCTGGCTAATCCCTGAAAATCTTCCAACCTCTACCGGACTATTCTGCTTAATCCAGCTCCTGCCTCCATCTTTTGTAGCATATATAACCCCGAATTCCCCTCCTATCCATCCATTTTCCTCATCAATAAAGCATATACTATTTAGAATGATATCTTCATTCTTTAATGATTGGTCAATCCAGCTCTTACCACCATCATCGGTATGAAGAATGGTTCCCATCTCTCCTACAACCCATCCTTTTACCGGGTTTATAAAAGAGATACCAAATAGATGGTTATTTGTTCCACTCTTCTGAATATTCCAGCTTCTTCCACCATCTGAGGTATGCAAAATTGTCCCATAATTTCCGACAATCCATCCATTTGATCCATCGAGAAATTCTACCCTGAATAAGGGATTCTTTGTTGGACTTTTCTGAATAGTCCAGTTTTCACCACCATCCTTTGAATAAAGTATGGTTCCATAATAACCCACAGCCCATATATTCTTTCCCACTATTTCAACATCATACAGATTGTCATAATATCTTACAATTCTATCAGAGGCACGGACTATCCTGAAATTCATTAAGAGAAGGAGAACCATCATTAATAGAATAGATACTCTCTTAAATTCCATTTTCTATCCTTCTTACTAAAATTGATACCGTATTTTAAAGAATATAGAATCCTTTTCTCTGAAGAAACCAGCGAAGTTATAGGAATCCTTACCCCAGAAGTTTTCGTAAAGGATCTGCAACTTATATCTTTCATTCCAGGGGGGATTATATTCCAATATCCCTCTAAACAGTCCGTTGTTCCTATCAGGATCATACGCCCAGAATACAGATGGTTTCCATTGGTCGTTCTTATACCCTGTGGCTATAGAAAGGGTCAACCTTGTTGTAACTTTATCAATGGGAGTCTTATATATAAGAAAATGGAGATTATCATCCTTACTCAAAATAAGATCCTGAAACCACTGAAATGAGATAACAAATTCTCTTGTAGGATCATATGGCTGAAGAAGTGGAATATAGGTTGGTCTTTCAATCCTTATCACAGAGGATAGGGTATCCTTCTGAACAACTGCATTTTTAATATTTGGATCATATGTATTATAAGGCTTATTTATATAATATGCGAACTCACCATTATATGTTGCCTTTGTATAGTCATCAGAAACATTGAAGGTAAATCCGACTATATTCTGCCTCTTATATTTAACAGCAAACTGGGCAGCCCTTGCAATTCCCAAATCATCCCTTTCTATATTTTCAATATAGAAGTTAGGAGATAGGTTATATGTATAATAGTCTGCAATAGAGAAATTCCATCTACCAATAAAGAAATACAATCTGCCTCCAACCCTTCCATTATCACCATGCTTTTCAGGAAGGACTGTTCTTACACCAACATTCCTTCCAATGCTTCTCCAATCACTTAGCGGGATCTGAGGAAACTGAAATGGAAACGCTGCTCCTGGTCTGTCCTCAGGATGGGGACGAAATCTTCCTGCTGTGGGAGCACCCTTGTTAACTCTGAAATCATCAAGGCCGGGGAAGTAAACAAACTCAAATACAGGGTTTGTCGTCATTCCCATTGATGGCATTGTCCATAGAGCCCTTAAACCTGATAACGGAAGCCTTGTTTCTTCAAGAGGGAATAGACCTGGTAGATTCCAGCTTGAATCTTGAGGGTCAATAACATCTAAAAGGGTAAATACATCTGTCTCACCCCATGTTATCAATTGTCTTCCAATCCTTATATTTAAATTTTCCAAAAGATCAATATCAAAATATAACTCTCTTACAGACCATGAATCATATTCATCATAAAAATCGCTCTCAAGGGGTGGCAATCCTGCTTTCTTTCTCAATTTATCCTCAAGAGTATATTTAGTCTCCTTAACCAGTCTTTGAGCTAAAAAGAATCTTACGCCCTTTCCGGTATCAAAGAATATATCAGGCTGAATTGAGGTTCTACACATTGTTAATCTGCCTCTACCCTCCTGCCCAAGCCTTAAACCACTCGCATTTTCAAAATAACCACCAATAGATAGTATCCCTGCTTTTGTAGTAAAAGTTGTTCCACTATAGGAAGGATTAACCCATAAAAATATCATTAAAATTATAACACTATATTTTATTAATCTCATAAAGCACCTCCTTAATCAAAATTATTAGATTAAAAATTAATTTTAAAATCATTAGAGTAAAAATATTCTCTCATTCTATTCTTTATTTTTATCTTTAAATATATTTCTTGCCTTTTCTTCCATATTCTTGATAAGAGGGTTTTTATTTTCCTCCATTTCTATTATATCTGCTACCCTATCATCTCTTAATATTATTACTTTACTCTTCTTAAACAATATAAGTTCTGTCTTGCCGTCATTCCATACGGAAATAGCCTCATTATTAATCATTGGGGCATTATAAGCTTTAAAGAAAGTTCTGATCTCATTATTCCATAATGATTCACAGGGTAAACAGTCAGCAGGATATTCCACATCAAATCTATATAGGACCCCCTTATAAAAATATGAATGGATATTTACACCCTTCTTATAATCCACAGCTTCGAATATTCTCTCATCCTTTACATGAAAAAGATTGTTCTCTCATCCTTTACATGAAAAAGATTGTATGTCACCTCCTTTCCATTTGTTCTCTTAACAAACTCATCAGGGGATATGCCAATATCTATTCCAAGATAGTTCCTGTTAATAGGGGTAAATCCAAAAAATAGAATGGATAACATTATAATTACAGATTCCTTCAAAATTGTTATATTTCGCATCAGGTTAAACCTCCATGTTCCACATATTCTCTATTTCTTCCAATTACAAAGTCCTTCCGCGCTTCCACTCTTCCCGCCTATGTTCTTCATAGGTTAAACCTCCATGTTCCACATATCCCACCATATCTTCCAATTACCTCACCGTTTACAATATATTCAATAATATCTTCACATACGTTGGGACATCCTCCACAATTGAAGGGTTTTACATCAAACTCCTTAATACCATTACTTAAAAGGATCTCCGAAAATAATCCACCCTTTTCTTTAAAAAGAGCGACCATAAGATGATCATTACACAAAAGCTCTCCTCTCATCTCTGATTCCTTAAGAGCCTCATTTATTATCCTTCTTAATTTGAAAGACAATTTAACATTCTCAATTCTATCAGCTACTCTTTTTTTATCCTGAATATCTTTAATTCTCTTTTCTATACTACTAATAACCTCTTCTGGATCGCCTCCAAGATTGGATATCAGTAAAGGCAGAACAGCATCCTCCATGGTAAAAAGGGAATATATAATATGTTCAGGGTATACTTCACTACTTTTATTTTTCACTGCAAATCTTATTGCTCCTATAAGGGCTATATTTGTCCCTAAACTTATTCTATCCGGATCAAGTTTTAAAATCCTTTTAAGATTCATTGTATAGAACAGATAAACCCTCTTCTATCAAAAATATCCTTTATTCCCTTTAATTGTGATTCACTTGGAGCCAAAACATGGTCTAATCTATATTTCCTTCCTATTTTCTCATATTTACCTGAGCCCAATCTGTGATAGGGTAAAAGGCATATCTCCTTTAAACCTATTTTATTCATAAATTCTCCTAAAGCATCTATGTTTTCTATAGAATCATTATACCCGGGGATAACAGGATATCTTATAATAACCTTTTTATCCTTTAACTTAGCAATATTCTCTGCATTCTTTAAAATAAGTTCATTTGAAACCCCGGTAAGTCTTTTATGTTCCTTACTATTCATATGCTTTATATCGTAAAGAATTATATCCGTATATTCCAATATATTTAACAGTCTTTCCCATTTAACATATCCACATGTATCAAGAACAGTATGGACCCCCCTCTCTTTACATTTCTTAAAAAACTCCAATACAAATCTCCATTGTGTTGTTGATTCACCACCGGATAGGGTAACTCCACCGTCATCCGAATTTCTATAAAAGAGGCTGTCTTTCATAACCTCTTTTAATAATTCATCAACTGTCATGTATCTCCCTATCGGTTCTATAGCTCTTGTATTACATACTGACAAACAATTTCTATTTTCACATAGATAACATATATTCCTATTTATCCTTATCTCTCCGTTTTTTAAGAGAGTTATTGCTCCATTTGGACACGCCTTTAAACAGAGATAGTCTCTACAACACAATCTTTTGCTATAACCTATCTCTACCCTTCCCTTTATACCTTCTGGATTCTGACACCATATACATCTTAATGGGCATCCCTTCATAAATACTGTAGTTCTTATTCCAGGACCATCATGGACAGAATATCTCTGAATATTAAATATAAGAGCTCTCTCTCCATTATCAACCATATTTTTATCTCCTTTATACTTTATAAGAGAACAGAAGCACGAAAACTCAGAAATCTAAAGTCTTTGCTTCCGCACTTCCGTTCCTCAGCACTTCAGGACTTCCGCTCTTTTTAACATGTCTCATACTCGGTTCTTGCTATTACCTCGTCCTGAACCGCCTTTGATAACTCAACCCAGTAGGCACTGAATCCTGCTACCCTTACAATAAGATCCCTGTATTTTTCAGGATTCCTCTGGGCATCCCTCAGCATCTTTGTATCAACTACATTGAATTGAACATGCCATCCACCCCTATCAAAATATGTCTTAATCAGAGATAATAGCTTCTTTGACCCCTCTATTCCCTTTAAAGCTGTTGGATGGAATTTCATATTAAAGAGGACCACCATATGGGGAATGGAATCAACCTTGGTTGCGGATTTAACAAGGGATGTTGGTCCATTTTTATCTGTTCCTGGAAATGCAGATACAGCTCCATCGCATAGAGAGACACCTGCCAATCTTCCATCAGGGCTTGCACCGCATACCCTGCCAAAGTGTGGATGACTGCTTATTGAAAGAGCTCCAGGGGTATAAGGAACACCAAAATAGTTCTTATATTTATAAACTTCCTCTGCAAACTCTTCGTATAACTCCTTTGCTATTAAGTCTACATAATCATCATCATTACCAAACTTAGGGGCATCAAGAAGCTTCCTGTGAACACTTGCGTATCCATCTCCTTTAAAGTTAGAAATCAATGCCTTTTTAAGCTCATTCAACGTGAATGTTTTATCTTCAAATACACACTTTTTTATAGCAGCCATAGAGTTTGCAACATTTATCATCCCCACAGAGAGTATTGTTGGCGAATCCTTATATCTTATTCCCCCATTATCCATGCTTAAACCCTTTTCAAGGCAGTCATCCATAACTGCTGAATGGAATATAAGAGGAACAAGCTCTCTATGAACTCCCATTAATATTGCATGTCCTTTACACATAAGCTCAATAGCCCTTTGCATCTGTATGAGAAATGCTCTGTGCAGATCTTCAAAGCTATTAATTTTGCCTGTTTTCGGCCCAAGCTGCTTCCCATCTATAGGATTTACACCATTATTTAGAGCAAGCTCAAGACATTTCGCCTGATTTACAAAACCAGGTGTAACAATACCGTATCTCTTTCCAGGAAGTGTCATTTCTGTACATCCACCCATTGCATAATCTCTTGCCTCCTCTAATGTGCAGCCAGTATAGCCCAAGAAATGTTGGATTGCCACTTCATCATTAAACCATGCTGGCATACCGACCCCGGTTTTTACAAGTTCTATAGCCTTTAACAGGAATTCCTCATTAAGTTTATCATTCCATCTAACCGATAGAGTTGGCTGGGTTGTCTGCTGATTTATAGCTGCCTGAAGAACAAGAATAGATAATTCATTACTTGCATCCTCGCCATCGGCTTTCATCCCTCCAAGCATCATATTCTGGTAGAGATTACCGGAACCATGACCTTCCCAGAACCTCGAACAGACCCTCTGAATCTCTGTAAACTTAACTCTTAATAGCTCAAGTAGTTCAAGGACCTCCTTATTTGTAATCTTACCTTCGTCTATATCTTTTCTATAGAAGGGATACATATATTGATCGAATCTTCCAGGAGAGAATCCGAATGAAAAACTTTCAATCTGACCGGATAAAACTGTAAACCAGTATAGCTGTAAAGCATCTTTAAACCCTCTTGGAGGGTTCTCAGATACCCATTCACATCTCTCTGCAATCTCAAGAAGTTCTTTTTCTCTATCCCTGTTTTTCTCCTCCTTTGATAATCTTCTTGCCTCATTTGCATAGTTCTTTGCAAATTGGATTACTCCTTCTAATGCATTAATAACTCCCTGATAGAAAGCAAGTTTTCTGAAATCATCCATTGTAACTACCTCGAGTAATTTCATCCAGTTTTTAGCCTCATCTATTATACCCCTAAATCCCAATTTTAAGACTTTTCCATAATCAAGCACCAATCTACCCTCTGGAATTTCTGAACCAAGCCTTGTAAACCATTGAGCAGATTCACCAGCTTCGAATTCATCCTTCCAATCCGTCATACCTATATACTTTCTTGCAAGACAGTCCAATGATCTCCCATCCCAGTATTCAATACATTCCTTGAGCATATTAAGGTCTTCTGTACTTATTTTGTATACACCAAAATTTGCCTCTTTTGTATATGTTCCGACATCAACATACTTCTCATCCTCATCAAGTACCTGCTTCAGCACATTTTTCATCCATTTTACTGAAAATTCAGGATAAGGGGATGAACCACGAACATACCTTGTTGTATTACCAACAATCAATTCTCCTTCTCTTATTACCGGAGTTAGATTTGACATCACATACTTAAATGATTTCCCTCTTCTTATCTCAACAGGCTCTCCTTCTGTCTCTTTCCATGATTTGGTATATAGATATGCTCTTTCAGGATCAACTCTTGGTTCTGCCTTCAAATATCTTTCTCTTACAATCCTTGATCTTGGAGTTGAAGGTTCTCCTTTTACTTCTCTTGGAGTTACTATCTTCCTCACTACTGCTTCTCTTGCCATCTTACACCTCCTTTTATATTAAATTTTCAGGCAAGCCTCTTACCGCAGTTTGGTCCAGGACTTACCTCATAGACTTCTTCAACCTTTATTGTTCCAACCCCTGCCAGTTTCATATTAGGTGGCATCTTTGATTGGTAGTTATCAAATAGTGGACCGGAATTCTGAAGTCCTTCAAATATCCCCTTAATCTGATAACCTATAGACTCTCCTGGTTGTTGTGATGGAACAAAGGCTGTTACAGAAACATTTTTAGTAGATTCAAGATTCTCCAATGTCTTCCCCTTAACAAGTTTTGCAAATGCTACTCTATCAGGACCGATAGCTACTATAGATCCATGGGGGACTGCGTGAACCTTCCCATTTGAATCTACTGTAGCCAATACTTTTGAAGCAGCTGGATTATTAAACATATCCATTACCTCTTTTGTCATATTAGCCATATCAAACCTCCTTTTTAATTAATTTGATTCAAAGGGGTATTCCCCTTGAAACTTTATTTAACCAAGTATCTTCTTTGACCCGGGGCCATTCCCATGATAGTATGCGAAATCACAAGCACAGTTATGGATATAAGAATATCTTGATATTCCCGCCTGTAGTGTCATAAAGTCATGCTTTTCCCTTAATTCCATATATCCCTTTTCTAAATGTACATAATATTCTATAGGGGGTGGTTCTGGATTATATTTCGCAAGAACAGAATTGGGTTCTATACACCACATATCCATCCTTGGTAAGACTCCATAATCCATCAAATAGTCAAATCCATCCAATGTAGATTTAACAGCATCTTCCCATCTTTCAAATCCATAGGGTTTTGCCATTTCAATCCCTGTTACAAAGTTTGGAACAACATTACCAGGTCCAAATATATCAACAGCTTTAATAGTTCTCCTTATCCATTCATCATATCCAACCGCCTTCTCCTTACCAGGACACAATATCTGAAATAGCCTTTTATCCCACACTTCTATATTTGGCTCAACAGTTCCAATTCCAGTATCATATATTCTCTTCCAGTCATCTTCTTTTAATGCACCAATCTGAAATGCCGCTGGATACCATACCCTGAGTCTCTTTCTTATAGTATTTAAATGTTCGCAATAATACTCTACTTCATTCTTACCCTCATAAGATGATAGAATTGAACCGCCGGTTATAAGCATATATCTGAACTGTGGTTCATGGAATGCAATCTCCAAGACATCTGCAATAACTTCTGGAGTTTTCCTTACTATTGTAGCCTCCCCTTTTTGGGATTGAGTTCTTGTCTGGGCATTGAAATCACAGAACAGACACTGATTTCCACCCTTCCACATTTCGCAATATTTATTTATTGTTACAAATAATAGATCGCCAACTGCCTGGACAATAGATGCCATTGGAGTACCATCTGAAAGAATTTTAGAATAATATTTTGGAGATCTATCAAAAAAAATTTCCTCAAGTGGCCCATCAGGATCGCAAAGCATATATTTCCCATCAGTATAATCTATATAATATGGAGAATTCTCATTTGTTCTAACCTGAATGGGAGTCTCATCTTTTAGTCTTATAAGAAAAGGGATTTTCTCTCCATACATAACAGGTTCTCCCCTATCATATGAAAATAGCCAGAATCCTTTAAATAATATATCATCCCTCTCTTTTAGAGCATTCTTAGCAGCATCTGTAAATTTTAAACCTGTTCTTAAAATCTCAATTTTTAATATTATTGGCTCTGCAACCCATAAAAATTTCTCATATAACCTTCTAATCTGCATAATTACCCTCCTCACTCATCAGGACGTACATAAAAGGGAACCCCAACATATAAAGGTCTTCTAATCCCTGCTCCAAGTATCAGAATTCTCAATAAAAACCCACCTATTAATAGTGATATACCAGTTGTAAAAGCAATAAGAAGCTTTACTATCTCTACTTCGGTATATAGATTTATATATTCTAATACCAATGGGAGAATAAGACCTATAAATATAAGCCCTATCCAGAATTGGAGAGAGAGTCTTCCCTTTATCAATATGTTAACACTCTCTGGAAATCTCCAGAATATTATAACAAGATATAGGTATATAACGAGCCCTTCTAATATTATCAGAAATATATCTAACAATCCAAGTCTATCAATAATACTTAAGTCTCCTATATTAAATACATATACAGTCATTATTCCACCTATTCCTGTAGATATTGCTGAAACTAAGAAAAGTATAGGAAGCATTGAATTACCCCATATCGGTCTTCCAGCAACGACTCCTATTAATACCCCTGTATATATAGCTATTGCTATAGCTAATATGATTCCAATAATTTTAAAATAAAAGTTTAATGGATTACCAATAAAAATAGTAACAATACCCACTACAACAAATAAAGTGAGTATAAAAACACCCTTTGTGATCCATGAATTGGGATTATTTATTGCTTTATAAAATCTCTCAGGTCTTCCAAGATCCCAGAGTAAAAATAGGATAGATATAAATACCAAGATAACACCGAGCCAGATACCTATAGTAGCCACCGAATCATACCCTCTAAAATCTTCAATAATTCCTATAAAATAACTCCCGGCACCAACTCCTGCAAGAAACAGATAAAAAGCTACCTTCCATCTCCATATAGTCTGTGTTACATCCATATCAAAACCTCCCTATGGTGGTGATTGTATAGGCATCAGTCTTCCAGGGGCTAAATAATAAACCTGAGGATCTGTTCCTATCTCTGGAAGCAGTTGAAATGCCTGACCAGTTGCAATCAATCTTGAAACTTCACTCGTTGGATCATCAAGATCTCCAAAGTATCTCGCTTTACTCATACAGTTTATCACACAGGCTGGGGTTGCGGCTCTATCAATCCCAGGGTTTAACCCCCTCTTTATTCCGTTCTCTATCCTATCCTTACACATATTGCACTTAACTGTAACACCCTTTTGCCACTTTTTATATCCAAAATCCTCATATGGAGTAATAGCATTATCAAAATAACTTTTAATTCCATCCATGAAATATCTTGACCCATATGGACATGCTGTCATACAATATCTACACCCTATGCACTTTGTATCATCAATATCCACTATTCCATCTTCTCTTTTCGTAGTTGCCTTTGTAGGACATACCTTTTCACACTCAGGTTCTCTACAATGCATACAGAGCAGAGGAAGATATATTTTCCTTACAGATGGAAATTTACCTATCTCCTTCTCCTCAACCCTTGCCCATAGAATTCCCTTTGGAGTGGCATTCTCAGCCTTGCATGCAAGCTGACATCCGAAACATCCTATGCATCTTAAGAGATCTATAACCATCCCATATCTCACCATCTTAACCCTCCTTATATATTCTCACCTTAACACATAGATCCATATTAAGGTTTGCTGGATCAGAATGTTCAAGATCTACCTCAAGGAGTTCATTAAAAAGGACCCCCTTACCTTTAGCTACAGGCATATTTGGACTCCAATGACCGGAACAGGCAGCTATTCCAAGACACTCTGGATGTATTCCCTCTATAAGTTTTACCTTACCCTTTATCCTGCGTCCCTTTGTTGATTCTACCAATATAGTATCACCATCCTTTATACCTTTTTTTCTCCCGGTATCCAAATTTATTGAGATATAATAGGTATGCTGATTCATTAAAGAAGCCTCATCAAGCCATGGATTTTCCATTGTAAATGAGTTTGTGTGTAACACATCCCGGTAATAGAATCCATATAAATCATAGTTTTCATCAGCTACCTGATGTGATACACAGGGCCTGTAATCTGGTAAAGGCTGATAATAGGAATAATCGAGCTTAATATCCAATTTATCCGCAATTTCCTTAACCTTATCACCAACTCTTCTAATATATTCAAAATATATTGGAACCCTCACATTTAAGAATGGCCTCCAATATACCTCTTCAACTCTTTTCTTCCACTTTATAATACCATTCTTTCTGAACCAATTTATATCATGCTCCTCCCCAAAATTATTCTTCAGAATATTGTTGCATATCTCTTCCCAGGTATATTCTCTTTTAGAATCAAGTTTATAAGGCCCTTTAAGTTCGTAAAAGAGATTTAATACAGCATAGAAATCGTCTCTCATTCCTATCCTATCCGCAATTTCAAGCATAACTTCTGTAAAATTTCTTCTCTTAAAAGCCGGTTCAACAACAGATTGTCTTATCGGCCATCCCCATTCACCCATACCTGCTGGATGATTAAGAATTGGTGGATACGCTGGACCCGGATCAAACCTCTCAAGATAACATCCATCAGGCAAAACTATATCTGCAAATTGTGAAAATTCTGTAAGAAATATATCAAAGGATACAATAAATGGTATTCTCTTTATAGATTCAGCAACTATCCCGGGATTACCAACACTCATTATAGGGTTTGATCCAAAATTGATTATCATCTCCACCCTATAGGGAAGTCCAACCTTTTCCCAGAGCTCTTCCTGATCAGATGAAACAGTTAGAGGAGTAAGCATACCTAAAGGGAATAGTTCTCCAAGCCCTATTGACTCCGGGACCCTTGGTTCATTAGGTGGATATGGGAGATGAGGAACCATCCATGTTCCGGTAAGCATTATTCCATCCTCCCCTTCCTTTGGAACAAAATAGGGTCTCCCGGTATCTGGATGGCCATAACTAACAGGTGTAAATCCGAGTGCTCCACCAGGGACATCAGCAGCCCCAACTACCTGATTTAGAAGCTCTATTGCCATACACGTTAATGTAGAATTCTTATGCCCCTGGGCTCCTCTAAAATATATTGCACATGCAGGTCTATAGGGAAGCTCTACCCCTTCTATCACTATTTTACTTCCAACTCGGGCTGCTTCTCCGAATTCTTTTGCTATTCTTCTTATTGTATCTGGAGGTATGGTTGTTATCCTTGAAACCTCTTCAGGAGTATATTTCCTAACATGTTCTTTAAGCAACTGAAATCCTGGTTTACAGATAGTTCCACTAATTTCGTATTCACCCTTTATAGAAAGATCTTTTATACTTAAGTCATTGTAAGGCTTTGCTCTATTATCAACAGGATCCCATATTAAAGGAGTTCCATTCTCATCTCTCATGTAATACCCATCGGGTCTGATAAGATATGGACCATTTGTATGTTTCTTTATATACTCCCTATCATATATATTAAGCTCATTTAGAAGTATATTTATAATTGCTATTGCGAATGCTCCATCAGTCCCAGGTTTAATAGGAATCCATTCAACAGACTTTGATGCTGAAAAATTACACATTGGATCAACAACAACAAACTTTGCACCCCTTGCCCTTGCATCAGCAGCCTTCTGTGCATTAGAATTTGCTGCATGACCTGCAGCATGTCCTTTGCTTGCTCCAAAATATATAATATAGTTAGAATATTCAAAATCAGGAACTAAAGACCATGATGCATGCATTACACCATTCAAAAGATGAGCACCATTTCCACAATGAAGACCTCCTCCACCAACAAGGAAGTTATGGGAACCAAAGGCAGATATAAATGTTACCCCTCCAGATGTCATTGTATTCCCACATGTTGTGGTACCCATAAAGAAGAGCTTTCTTGGATCATCTTCCCTTATCTTTTTAAGCCTTTCTACAATAGTATCAAGTGCTTCATCCCAGGTAATTTCCACCCATTTAGGATCAACTCCAAATCCTTTCTCAGGATTTGTCCTTTTTAATGGGACATTCACCCTATTAGGGTCATATAAAATCATAATCCCGGATACTCCCTTAGGACATAATCTCCCCATACCTATAGGACTCTCTGGATTTCCTTCTATCTTTGTTAAAACCCCATTAACTCTATGGGCTAAAATTGAACAGCCTCCATAGCATATATTACATGATGATGGTATCCATACATCCTCTTTTATATTATTCATAATAATCCTCCCATTTGAGCTGGTAATATATATATTAATATCTCTGAGTCTCCTTTGTTAATAAGTTTCTTATCCAATTCTCTATAATCTACAGGATCATCATTTATAAATATTCTTACATAACTCTGAAGCTTCCCATTATTAGTTAAAATTCTCTCTTTAAACCTGTTTCCATATCTCTCTATAAAAATATTTATAATGTCCATAATGTTTAATATTCCATTACCCTCTATTTCAACTTCTTTTTCCTTCACTATATCTCTAACTGTTCCATAAAACTTCACCTTAATTTTCATATATAAAATATAATTATGCAATTATCATGCCATAATAAGAAGTATCTATAATCAAAGGTAAAGGTGTAGAGGAATGAATTTGCATGTATTATTTCAAGACATAATATTAGAATAGATTAAAAATAAAACAACTAAAATATTAAAATAATATTCTCATATACTGATTAAAAATTATAAATAAAAATATCCTATAATAAGACAATGTATTGTATTAATACATTTATATGTGATAAGACCTTATCTTCCTATATAGAGTATCTCTTCCTATTCCTAAAAGTTTTGCAGATTTACTCTTATTGCCTTTACAGATATCGAGAGCCATTTTTATAACATTCCTCTCTATTTCTGAAAGTGGTAAAATCTTTTTAGGTAAAAGGAATTCCTGGTTGTTTATAATATATTCAGGAAGGGAATTAATATCTATTATACCATCTTTACTAGTATGAATAGCTCTCTCTAAAATATTTTCAAGTTCCCTCACATTACCAGGCCATGAATATGCTTTAAGAACATTATAAAAATCTTCTGAGATATATTTTATTTTCTTCCCAGATTTTTTTATAAAATATTCTACTAATAGAGGAATATCATCTATAATCTCTCTAAGAGAAGGAGTCTTTATATTAAAAACATTTATTCTATAATATAAATCTTTTCTAAATCTACCACTATCTATCTCATCCAGCAAGGATTTGTTTGTAGCAGAAATTAATCTTACATCGACATTTATTGGCCTTCTCCCACCTATTTTCTCAATTCTCCCCTCTGATATTGCCCTCAATAGCTTTGACTGCATATGAAAAGGGAGTTCTCCTATTTCATCTAAGAATAGTGTCCCACCATTGGCAATCTCGAATTTTCCATGGCTTCCTTCTGCTTTGGCCCCCGTAAACGCCCCTTTCTCATATCCAAAAAGGATACTTTCAAATAATTCCGGAGGAATCGCAGCGCAATTAATTGGAACAAATGGCCCCTCACTCCTATCACTATAATTATGAATACAATGAGCTATTAACTCTTTACCGGTTCCGCTTTCACCTTCAATTAATATATTAGAATCACTCCTTGCAATAAGTAAAACATATTCCTTTAATTCTCTGATTGTTTTACTATTTCCTACAATATCGGAGAGTAAAAACTTAGCTTCGTAAGATGCAATATTCTTAGCAATCTTTTTAATGCTCTTTATGTTTTTTAATGATATAATCGTACCAATATATTCTCCACCATCTATCTTAACAGCCGTTATAGAAGTAATGAGTCTATTTATTCCATCAATAGACTCCACAATAATCTCCTCATCAGAAGGGACTTTCTTCATAGAAAGCGCTGATTTTATTAAATCAGATAACGAAGGATAGGAATTAACTATATCTTTAACATTTTTACCCTTTACGTCCTTTCCTATAATACCGAGCATTTCTATAGCAGATTCATTTATCTCTATGATCTTCCCATTTTCATCTGTCCACACAAGACCATCCTTCATGGAATTAAGAGTAATCCTTATATTTTCAATATAAAATCTTAATCTTTCATTCACTCTTTCATGCTTTATATGATTCTCTATAGCTGAAGCAGCGGATATGGCTATACCCAATGTATGGGGGTGAGGTATCTTACCATAGGAAGTAATCCCTATTGCACCTATAAATTCATTGTTTTCCACTATAATAGGTGCAAAAGAACCACAAAAGTTACACATTATATTGCAATAATATTCCGGTCCAAATACCTGAACCGCTGATCTTAGTCTTTTTACCAATGAAAATGGAGATGTACCTATATATTCCTCATTCCAACATACTCGCTTGAGAATTTCATAAAGCTTTATTACTCTTTTCTCTTTAGGATAAAGCTCTCCTGAATGATATATATGATAACCATCTTTTGAATATAATACTAATACATACCCATCCTCTCTTAAAAATGGAATAAGCTTTTCTAAGAATGGTATAGAAAATCTAAGAAGATATTCATTTTCATCCAATTTTTCCCTATATTCCGCATCATCTAAATAGGTAGAGGTATTTATACTCTCCGGATCTATATTGTAAAAATCCCTAGACCTGATCCAGGAATCCGCAATTATTTGACGAACAACCCTTTTATCTATAAATCCTGTTCTGAGAAATTTATCTTTTGCCTTTAATATGGATTCAACAGATACATTTAAATTAATAGGATAAACTCCCATTATAATTCTATTTTAAATATTTAATTCTTTTATGTCAAGGCGAATTTAAACGTTGATATAGGTAACTTATGGCAATTTTTTAATTTCTTTTGAAAAAAATATTTTTAAAAATTTTCATAACTTACTTCATACTTTCCAAGCCCAAAGCTTGTTCCTTTGCCTACATGAATATATTCACCAATATTTATATAAGGAATAAACTTATTTATATCCCCTTCAAATGTTATATTCCCTATAAATCCTCCCATTTTAATTTTTATATCCTGCTTTGCTGAGTATCTCTCCCAGTCATACCATTTTAGATTTCTATCTCTAACCTTTATCTCCATTGCTTTATATATTAACTCTTTAAAACGTATTTTGAAAGGGCTCCCTCCACAATGGAAGTAATAAATAAGTGCAATCCTTCTTAATAAATTTCTTATAAATATATGAAATTCAAGATCAAATATTAGATGGCCATTGTGAATAATACGGGTTGGTGTAAGGAAATAAAGGGTTAAATTCTTTAGATAGGTGAAGTCATTTCCAAGAGATAGAGGCTGTAAAGATAATGGATTTATTTTAAATGGTTTAAGAATTTTTGTATCAGATGAATAAATTTCTTCACTTTTGATCATCGACTTTTGAATCTTAACACTTTTCAGTTCATATTTTCCCCTACCCTTTCCAATTCCTATCTTTCCGAGCTCATCAAAGGTATATATGAAATACGGAAGATAATCTATAGCTCTCCCTATAAGTATCAGATTGAATTCAATTATTTCTCCTATATTATACTCTATTTTGTCTTTATATGGAGGCTCTATAATAAATGGATGTGGGACTCTTTCATATTTTCGCATTATTTTCGTATCTGAAGGAGGCTTGGTTTCAAATATATATGAATATATACATCTCTCTCTAAGTATACAATTATTACACATTTTATTATTTTTTATTGCACATACAACCTTTTTAAAAACATTACCAAATCCTCCTCTTATTGTTGAACCTTTATAGGGAGGTAAAAGAATTCTTTCTATTGCTCTAAGATAAAACTCGAATATACCAATATTCATTATAATTTAATAAATGACAAAGCTCTCTTAATAGGTAAACCAGCTTTCTTTAAATCAGATGTATCTTTAAATTTTTTTTCTCTTCTAAATTTTATTATTTTTTTAGCGGATAGTGGGCCTATTCCAGGAATAAGTATAAGTTCATGATAAGAAGCCTTATTTATATCTATGGGGAAAAGTTGAGGATTTGCTCTCGCCCATAAAAGTTTTGGATCAAGACTTACAGGAAGATTCCCTCCCTCAAATATAAGGTCTTTTATGTTAAATCCATAGTTTCTTAAAAGCCAATCTGCCTGATATAATCTATGAGCTCTTGTTACAGGAACTTGAATAAGATTCTCAAGTGGAGTTTTAGGTATAGGATTAAACGGACTAAAATATGGTCTCTTTATATTAAATTCTTTATATAATCTATCAACTGAGACTAATATCTCTTTATCTGACTCATTTGATGCTCCAACAACAAACTGGGTGGTATACCCTGAAGGAAGAAGGCCTGGATTCTTTTTTAATATAATTTTTATGTGATTCATTATACTTAATATCTCTTCGTAGTAGAGTTTCATAGATGAGATTTTCTTGAGCCTCCATGGATTGGGAGCCTCTATATTTACAGATACCCTATCGCTTAATTGTATAGCTTTTTCTATAGATCCGAGATCTGCTCCAGGCAGAATTTTAAGGTGTATATATCCCTTGTATTTATATCTATTTCTTAATATTTCCACTGTATCAATCATTCTTCTCATTGTAAATAAAGAGTTTTTAGCTATACCAGAGGAAAGGAACAAGCCTTCTACATAACCACGATTATAATATTCCATAAATATTTTTGCTAATTCTTCTGGATTGAAACTTTTCCTTGGTATATCCAATAAAGAACTATTACCACAGTAATAACAATCTTTTTCACAGATATTTGTCAATAGAATCTTAAACAAAGAAATTTTTTTACCTCCTTGTAAATAAGCATAATATACTCCATATGGTGAAGAGATATCATATTTTGCCTGAAGGGATAAGATTTTTATTTTTTCACTTATTTTCACTTATTTCCATATTTCCCTTGACATTATGTTAAAAATTTATTAAAAATATTAAATTGGATAGTTTAAAGGGAGGTAGATAAATGGAGATTTCGGTTTTTATCCCATTAATTATATTGATAATTGGAGCTTTTCTCATAGTAGGAAATTTTTTATCTTATAGATGATCTTCTATTTTTGTTATATATAATTCTTAATCCTTCCAATGTTAAGGAATCGTCTATCTCATTTATTGAAGCTGTCTCTGGTGCAATAACTTTAGCCAATCCTCCTGTAGCAATTACATAGGAGTCTTCTCTTACTTCTGCTTTCATACGAGTTATTATCCCATCTACAAGTCCAACATATCCATATATTATACCAGACTGCATGCTATTTATAGTATTCTTACCTATTACGGAAGAAGGTTTTTTAAGCTCAATTCTTGGAAGCTTTGATGCCTTTTGAAAAAGAGCCTCAGATGAAATTATTATTCCTGGTGCTATTATACCACCTATATATTCTCCTATTGAATTCACATAGTCAAAGGTAGTTGCTGTTCCAAAGTCTACTATTATCAGGCTTCTTTTGTGTTTTTCATAAGCTGCCACTGCATTTACAATTCTGTCAGCTCCAACTTCTTTTGGATTATCACAGAGTATTGCCATTCCAGTCTTTATACCTGGCTCAACCATTATTGGATCAACATTAAAATATTTTCTTGACATCTCTATTAGCACATTATGAAGTGGAGGAACCACATTAGATATTATAATATCATTTATCCCTCTGTAGGATATATCATTATATAAAAAGAATGATCTTAGAATAGTTCCATACTCATCGGATGTTTTTTGAGCATCTGTCTCTATCCTCCAGTCATTTATAAGTTTATCCTTTTTATATACACCAAACACTATATGAGTATTACCGACATCTATTACTAAAAGCATGGTAGCCTCTCTAAAGAAGCCTTAAATTTATTTGAATCCTCTAAATATAAACTCTCATTTTACATTCTCTTGTTTGATTACATTCTCTTGTTTGAGAAAATCGGAGAAGTATTTGTCACCCTGAATAACTGTCACATCTCCAGCTATAACTCTTCTTATTATACCATTTCTATCTCTTAAAATAAGAGCACCATCCCTATCTAACCCTATTGAATATCCTTCTATAGTCTCTCCATGAGATGAAACCTTTATAAGCTTTCCCTCCATCATAGAATATCTATTCCATGGATATATTATGGATTCAAATCCCTTCTTCAAAAAATTATTATACCATTTTTCTATCATCTTAAACAAAATTGCTGTAAACTCCACTCTTGAAACTTCCTTATTCATAATCTCTTTTATAGATATAGCTTTATCCTTTAAATATTCTGGAACATCCATATTGAGATTTACTCCTATTCCAAGTATAATAAAATTTACTAAACTTATGTTAGAATCCATCTCTGTTAGTATTCCAGAAACCTTTTTGTTATTTATAATAATATCATTTGGCCATTTAATTTGTGGGACTATATTAAAAGATTTATTAATAGCATCTGATACAGCGATAGATGACATTATTGTTATCAATGTAGCTATATTAGGTGATATTTGAGGCCTCAATATAATAGAGGTATATAAATTTACACCATATGGAGATTCCCATCTTCTACCTAATCTTCCTTTACCTCTGGTTTGAGATTCAGCTATTATAACAATTCCTTCCTCAGCTCCCTTTTCAGCTAACTCATAGGCTTTATTATTTGTAGAATCTATTTCTTTAAAATAGTATATATCTTTTCCAATGAAGTCTGTATTGAGTATATTCTTTAGTCCTATCAAATAATCTCCAAGCTAATATCTACTCCCTTTGAGGAGTGTGTCAATGCTCCTATTGATATAAAATTAACCCCTGTCTTTGCTACCTCTATAATATTATCCAGCTTTATATTACCTGATACCTCAATAGGTATTTTCTTATTAATAATATTTACTGCCCTTTCAATATCATTGATAGACATATTATCAAGCATTATAATATCAGCCCCTCCATTGAGAGCCTCCTCCACCTCATCTAAATCTTTAACCTCTACCTCAATTTTTAATGTATGAGGTATAGTAGACCTCGCTCTTTTAATAGCCTCCCTTATTCCACCGACAGCCTTAATATGATTATCCTTTATAAGAACTCCATCAAAAAGCCCAAATCTATGATTAAACCCTCCACCAATCTTCACAGCATACTTCTCTAACGTCCTGAGTCCTGGCGTAGTCTTTCTTGTATCTAATATTCTAACATTATAATCTTTAACCATATCAACATATCTTCTTGTCAAAGTAGAAATTCCACTCAATCTCTGTAGAAAGTTTAAGGCTACTCTCTCACCAGCAAGTAAGTATTCAACCTTACCTTTGATTGAACCTATAACTCTACCTTTATTAACTTCATCTCCATCTATATAATTTTTATTAAATATTATTTCGGGATTTAAAATCTTGAATACTCTTTCTGCTATATCGATACCGGCTAATATAAGATCTTCTTTAGCTATTATTAATCCTTCTCCATACCTATCACTAAGCTCAAGAGAATAGGTAGTTATATCACCTGAGCCAATATCCTCTTTAATCGCAGATTCTATTAAACTATCATAATTAAATTCTTTCAATATTCTCTAAACTCTTTTTGAGTTTATCCCTTTTTTCAACAAGCTCTTTAGCCTTTCTTCTTTCTTTTTCAACTATCTCATCTGGTGCATTTTCAATAAAATCTTCATTTAAGAGCTTCTTATTTATTAATTTAAACTCTTTATCTATCTTTTCTATTTCTTTATTCAGCCTTTTTATCTCACTCTGAATATTGGCTATAGGTACAAATATTTCTATATCCTTTACAACTCCGGTAGCACTATTTAGCGGCCTATCCGTATTTATATGTATTTCTCTAACTTTTGCTAAATTTTTTATATATTCCACATTCCTCTCTATATATATAAGATTATTTTTATTATTGGTTAAGAGGATCAAATCAACATATTCAGATGGAGATATTCTTATCTCTCCTCTAATATTTCTTATTCCACTAATTATATCTGTTATAAGAGCTATCTCTTTTGACTCATCTTCAAATGATGGAAATTCATCTATCTCTGGATATCTTGATATTGTCAAGCTCTCCTTTGTGGATGGCAGAGATTGCCATATTTCTTCGGTAATGAAAGGTATAAAGGGATGGAGTAGTCTAAGAATTGCTCTAAGAGCTATTTCAAGAACCTTTTTCGTACATATCTTTTGAGATGGATCACTATCTCCATATAATAATGGTTTTATAAACTCAATATACCAGTCACAGAATTCATGCCATACAAATTGATATAATATATGTGCCCCATCATTAAATCTATACTCATCAAGTGCCTTTATTGTCTGAGAGGTTACATCTCTTAATCTTGATAGAATCCATTTATCAGGAATAGATAAAAATTCTTTTTTAATCTCTATTGAAGCATCATCAATATTCATTAGAGAAAATCGAGAAGCATTCCATAGCTTATTCATAAAGTTTCTGTATCCTTCTATTCTATCCTCTGAAAGTTTAACATCCCTACCTTGAGCAGCAAATGCAGCAAGTGTAAAACGAAATGCATCTGTTCCATATTTATCCATAATTATTAATGGATCAATAACATTACCCTTAGATTTACTCATCTTCTGTCCTTCAGCATCCCTTACAAGAGCATGAATGTATACATCTCTAAATGGAACATCATGCATGAATTTTATCCCCATCATCATCATCCTTGCAACCCAGAAGAATAGAATATCAAACCCTGTTACAAGAAGCGATGTTGGATAGAATACCTCTAATTCTTTTGTATGACTAGGCCAGCCAAATGTACTAAATGGCCATAAAGCTGAGGAAAACCATGTATCAAGAACATCTGTATCCTGGTGAATATTTTTACTATTACAATGTTTACAAATTGTTGGCTCTTCCCTTGCCACCGTTATCTCTTTACAGTCATCACAATGCCATGCTGGTATTCTATGTCCCCACCATATTTGGCGTGATATACACCAATCTTTTATATTCTTCATCCATTCAAAGTATGTTTTCTCCCACCCCTTGGGTATTATTCTTGTTTTACCCTTTTTTACAGCCTCAATTGCAGATAAGGAGAGCGGTTTTACTTTAACAAACCATTGTTTTGATAATATCGGTTCCACGATAGACCTACATCTATAGCAATGTCCTACTGTATGTTTATATTCCTCTATTCTTTTCAAAAAGCCTAAATTTTTTAAGTCTTTTACAATTTCATCTCTGCAGTAAAATCTATCCATACCGCTATATTTACCAAATCCTTTCTTAATAGTTCCATCATCTTCCATCATCTTTATCACATCCAAATTATGCCTTTTTGAAACTTCAAAGTCATATGGATCATGGGCAGGGGTAATCTTTAAAGCTCCAGATCCGAAATCCATGTCAACATATTCATCCATAATAATAGGAATATCTCTATTTACAATGGGTAAAATTGCAACCTTACCTACAAAATCTGAATATCTCTTATCCTCGGGATTAACAGCAACTGCTGTATCTCCGAGCATAGTTTCTGGCCTTGTAGTAGCAATTTGTATAGAATAAGTGCTATTTTTTACCGGATAATCTATATAGTAAAGATTTCCATCCACCTCTTTATGCTCTACCTCAAGATCAGATAAAGCCGTTAAGCATCTTGGGCACCAATTTATTATATAATCACCTATATATATAAGATTCTCTTCATAAAGTCTTACAAATACTTCTTTTACAGCCAGAGAAAGCCCTTCATCCATTGTAAACCTTTCTCTTTCCCAATCGCAGGATGCACCAAGCCTTTTAAGCTGATTTATTATCTCGTTACCATATTTCCCTTTCCATTTCCATATCCTCTTTATAAACTCCTCTCTTCCTAATGATTGACGAGTAAATCCCTTCTTCATTATATCTCTCTCTACTACATTTTGGGTAGCGATACCGGCATGATCTGTCCCTGGCATCCATAAAACATTATAGCCCTGCATTCTCTTATATCTGGCAATTATATCTTGAAGTGTATTATTTAATGCATGACCCATATGAAGGGAACCGGTGATATTTGGTGGTGGAATTACAATCGAAAAGGGTTTTTTATCAGAGTCCTCCTCCGCATGGAAGAAATTATTTTCTATCCAGAAATTATACCATTTATCTTCTATCTTATGAGGATTATAAACCTTCTCTAATAATTTACCCATAACTTCAGGATACCTCCCCCTCCTTTAACCTTCTTATCTCATCCTTTATCAAATTTTCAGCTATATCAGGAATAACTTCCCAAGCAATATCTTTTATTATATCTTTAGCAACATTTGCAATTATATCTTCTAACTTTTTCTCAGGAATAGCTTTAATTTCACTTTCAATACGTTTTTCTAATTCCCTCTCTTCTTTTTCACTAGGTGATTCCGAAATTTCCTCAATCTTATAAACCGTTTCGTAATGATCCGTTATCTCCCTATTAAATTCATCTAAAACAGCTTCTTCAGCCCCGCCTTCTTCCAATTTAATTTCTTCTTTAGGAAACGCCTCTATATCCTCCTTTGGAAATTTATCTATTTCTTCTAATAATTCCTTTTCTTCTATCTTTAATTCCTCTGGAATCTCTTCTAATTCCTCTGCCTCTTCTTCCCACTCTTCTGAAATTTCTTCTAATTCTTCTATTATCTCCTCCTCTTCACTTTCTAATGGTTTTTCTACATCAGATTCTATCTTCAGCTCCTCAGGAGATAATTCTATCTTTCCTTCTTCTGAAAGGTCTTCTATTTCTTCTTCTAAAATTATTTCCTCTTCTGGTAGTTCCTCTATAATTTCCCCTTCAGGAAGCTCTTCAACTACTTCCCTCTCTTCTATTTCTTCAATAAATTCATCGTCCCATATACCTATTTCTCCTAATGATTCTTTAGACTCACTTTGAAAAGTTTTCTCTCCAGTCTCTTTTATTTGAGGTTCTTCGGTAAAGGACTCTTCTAAAGAAAATTCCTCTCTAATCTCTTCTTCAGCTTCCTTCTCTGAAATTTCCTCTTCGAGAGAGTCTAAGAATTTTAAATCCTCTTCTGTTAGTAAATCCTCTTCTTCAGATAATCTTTCGCCTTCATCCTCAATTTGAGGTTCTTCCTCAAAAGTCAACTCTTCTGTTTCTTCCAGAATTTCCTCATATTCTGTAACTTCTTCACCAGTCTTCTTCATAAATAATAAAGAGTTAACTTTATCCATTAATTCTTTCGATTCAAAAGGCTTAACTATATAGTCATCAGCTCTAACCTTTCTGTATTCCTCCTCATTGAATGGCTCAAATGTACTTGCCAATATAAGCACAGGTATATCTTTTAACTCTGGATCATTTTTTATATATTCACACACCTCAAAGCCATTTTTCCCAGGCATAGATACATCTGCTAATATTAAATCTGGTTTTAGCTCCTTTGCCTTGGTTATAGCATCTGTACCGTTATTAACCATTGTTAGAGAGATATCCTCTGTAGAAAAAATTATGGAAATAGCCTTTTGAATAGTAATACTATCGTCTGCCAATAAAACTTTTTTAGACATAGCTCACCTTTTTGTTTTTGATTTTATTAACAAATATCATAAAGTTTATCTATAGTCAATTGATTCTACAGCCTCCTTCTTTAAATTAGACTGAGCTCCTGATAATCTTGCTATAAGAACTCTATATGGAGAACAACTGACATAATTCAATCCGTTAATATGACAGAATTCTATAGATGCAGGATCTCCTCCATGTTCTCCACAAATTCCTATTTTTAAATCCTGCTTTGTTTTTCTCCCCTTTTCAACACCTATTTTTATGAGAAGTCCTACACCACTTTGATCTATGCTAATAAAAGGATCCTTATCAATTATCCTATTTTCTACATAATAAGGTAAGAATTTACCTGCATCATCACGACTAAGTCCGATAGTAGTTTGTGTAAGATCATTTGTCCCAAATGAAAAAAATTCTGCCTCTTTAGCAATCTCATCTGCTGTGAGGGCTGCTCTTGGAAGCTCTATCATGGTTCCAATTTTATAATCTACTTTAACACCATATTTACTCATCACTTTATCTGCTGTCTTAATCGTCATTTCTTTCATCACCCTTAACTCATTCACATATGCTACAAGAGGGATCATTATTTCTGGTATAACCTCTATACCTTCTTTTGTAAGTTTACATGCAGCTTCCATTATAGCATTAACCTGCATCTCATATATTTCAGAATACGTTATTCCAAGACGGCATCCTCTGTATCCAAGCATAGGATTAAATTCAAATAAAGCCTTTTGCTTTGCCTTTAATTCTTCAACAGAAACTCCCATTTCTTTCGAGAGTTCCTTTATCTCATCATCTGTATGAGGAAGAAATTCATGAAGAGGAGGATCAAGAAGTCTTATAGTTACAGGATACCCTTCCATAGCCTTAAATATTTCTATAAAATCATTCTTCTGCATTGGTAGAATTTTAGCAAGAGCTCTCTCTCTTCCTTGTTTATCATTTGCAAGTATCATTTCGCGCATTGCCTTTATTCTGTCTCCTCCAAAAAACATATGTTCTGTTCTACACAATCCTATGCCTTCAGCTCCAAACTCCCTTGCTACCTTTGCATCTTTTGGAGTATCAGCATTTGCACGGACTCCTATTTCTCTGAATTCATCTGCCCACTCCATAAGTGTACTAAAATCCCCGGTAAGTTTTGGTTCAACAAGATCTACTGCCCCAAGAATAACTTCTCCCGTACTTCCATCTATTGTTATATAATCGCCCTCATTGACCTTTACATCATTCACAGTAAAATATTTCTCTTCCTCATTAATTACTAATTCCCCACAACCCACAATACATGGCTTCCCCATACCTCTTGCAACAACTGCTGCATGTGAAGTCATACCACCTCTTGCTGTTAGTATACCTTCTGCTGCATGCATACCACCTATATCTTCTGGAGAAGTTTCAAGTCTTAAAAGAATAACTTTTTCTTTTTTAGATGCTATCCTTTCTGCATCTGTAGCTGTAAACACCACTCTTCCAACAGCAGCTCCAGGAGAAGCAGGAAGCCCCTTTGCTATCTTATTAACCTTTATATCAGGATTTATCATTGGATGAAGGAGTTGCTCAACCTGTTCAGGAGTTATTCTAAGAATAGCGTCCTTTTTATCTATTAATCCTTCCTTTACCATATCTACAGCAATTTTAAGGGCAGCCCTCGCTGTCCGTTTACCAACTCTTGTTTGTAGTATATATAACTTTCCTTCTTGAACAGTAAATTCAATATCAAGCATATCTTTATAATGATTTTCAAGTTTTTTATAAATATTTATAAGCTCATTATACACATCTGGCATACTCTTTGAGAGAGCTTCTATAGGAAGAGGAGTTCTTATACCTGCAACCACATCTTCTCCCTGAGCATTTGCTAAATACTCACCATAAAATTTATTTTCTCCTGTAGAAGGATTCCTTGTAAATGCTACACCAGTCCCTGATGTATCCCCCATATTTCCGAAAACCATTGTAACAACATTTACCGCTGTGCCTAAATCATCAGAAATACCATGAAGTTTTCTATAGGTTTTTGCTCTTTCACTCCACCATGAATTAAAGACAGCGTTTATAGCAAGTTTCAATTGGTCCAGTGGATTAGAAGGTAGTTCATCGCCTGTCTCTTTTTTATAAATCATCTTATATTTATCTGTTATATCTTTTAGGTCCTGTACTAAAAGCTCTGTATCATCCTTTATCCCAGCCTCTTTTTTCTTCTCTTCTAATATATTTTCAAATCTCTTTTTATCAATATTCATTACAATAGATCCAAACATTGCAATAAAACGTCTATATGCATCATATGCAAATCTCTCATTATTTGTTTTCTTTATAAGTCCTTTAAGAGAGTTATCATTAAGACCAAGATTTAAGATCGTATCCATCATACCAGGCATAGAATACTTAGCACCAGATCTTACAGAAACTAAAAGAGGATTTTCTGAATCACCAAGCTTTGTTCCCATGATAGATTCTAATTTGTTTAAATTTTCAATCAACTCTTCCCACATACCATCTGGATATTCGCCCTCATTCTTAAAAAACTCTATACAAGCCTGGGTTGTTATTGTAAAACCCGGAGGAACAGGAATACCTAAATTTGTCATTTCAGCAAGATTTGCTCCTTTACCACCTAATAAATCCTTCATATTTGCGTTACCATCGGCTTTTCCTTCTCCAAAAAAGTAAATATATTTTAGAGCCATTGAAACCTCCTTAAATTAAAATGATATCTTTGAAAAATCGGCAAATTTAGAAAATAACATGCATATCCTTCTAAGAAGGGATATACGATTATTTCTTATATTTTCATCCTCTGTCATTATCATTACCTTATTAAATAGATTATCTATAGGCTTTCTAAGTGATAACATCTCTTTTAATACCCCTGTATAATCCCTCCTTTCTATCAAAATGTTAGTCCTTTCTTCTATAGGAATAAGAATTTCATAAAGTTCTTTTTCAACTTTATTCTCAAATAGAGTTTCATTTATTTCTGAATATTCAAAACCTTTAATTATATTTATAGCCCTTTTAAAGGGTATTATAAGGTCATCAAATTTAAGATAAGATCTTGCATATGATAAAGCTCTTATGCGTTCTACTGAATCTAATATATCATCAAAATATACTGATAATACCGCATCAACTGTATCATATAAATGTCCCTCTGAAACAAGTTTGTTATTTAGTCTAATTCTAAAAAACTCTATTATATCACTTTTAATACTGTCCTTATCTCTCTCTATTTTATTTTCAAGGAGTTCTAACCCCTTGTTAACAAGAGCATTCAATGATATATGATAACCCTTTCCAATTACTATATTTATTATAGCAATAGTATTTCTTCTTAATCCATAGGGATCTGAAGTCCCTGATGGTATTAATCCTATACCAAAACATCCTACTATTGTATCTATTCTATCTGCAATACCTATAATTGCTCCAGCGTTGCAAGTAGGTATTATATCTTTTGATGAAGTTGGTAAATAGTGTTCATATATTGCATCAGCTACTTCTATCTTTTCATCCGAAAGTATAGCATATTCTCTTCCCATCACTCCTTGAAGATTCGGAAATTCTGATACCATTGAAGTAACAAGATCAGCTTTGCATAACATAGCTCCTCTTTCTACTGTCTCTATTATATTATTATCTATTTTACCAGCTAGGTATAGAGATATTTCTTTAATTCTTAAACTTTTTTCATAGTATGAGCCTAACTTTGATTGAAATATTACACCCTTTAACCTTTCTACATAATTTTCAAGTCTTCTTTTTATATCCTCATTAAAAAAGAACTTTGCATCATTAAGCTTAGCATTTAAAACTCTTTCATTCCCTTTAATTACAACATCCGGATCATTTACCTTCGTATTAATTATAGATATAAAATATGGTAGAAGCTTTCCCTTATTATCTACTACAGGGAAGAATTTCTGTACATCTCTTATAACAGTAATAATAACATCCTTTGGAAGATTAAGAAAATCATGATTAATCCTTCCCAATATTGCAAAAGGATATTCTATTAAATATGTAACAGTTTCAATAAGCTCGGGATCATCTATGATTTTACCCGAAACCATTTCTGACAGTCTCTTTATTTCATTATTTATTATCTCTTTCCTTTCTGCCTGATCAAGTATAATATATCTATCTTTTAATCCCTCTATATATGAAAAATAATCCTTTACAACAAACGGTGAAGGAGATAGAAACCTGTGTCCATAAGATAGATTGTTACTCTTAATGCCGGCTATCTCAATAGGAATGGTTTCACCATCATATATTGAAAGAATCCAATGTATAGGTCTTACAAATCTGATATCCCAATCTCCCCACTTCATAGATTTAGGAAATGGGAGAGAAAAGATTATTTTTTTTAGTATTTCTGGAAGAAGAAGCCTTGTACTCTCTCCTTTCTTGAATTTATCTAAATATATATAATCTCCTTTCTCAAGAGAAATAATTTTTATATTAGATATATCCATACCGTGGAATTTTACGAATTTTATAGCAGCTTTTGTAGGTCTATTATCAGAATTAAATGCTACTTTAGATGGAGGCCCTATAACCTTCATACGGAAATCTTCCTGCTTCTCATCAATATTATTTATATATAGAGTTATTCTCCTTGGGGTTCCAAATGTTTTAACCTCTTTAAATTTAATTACTTTATCATCAAATTCTTTAATAGCAATATTATATAAATCTTTCAATATCTTAGGCAAAAATCTTGCGGGCATTTCTTCAATTCCTATCTCAAGTATAAGATCTTTATTCATTTTTTCTTCCTTAACAAAGGATATCCTGCTCTCTCACGCCTATCTAAATATTTCTTAGCACATAGAGATGCAAGATTCCTGACCCTTCCAATATATCCTGTTCTCTCTGTTACGCTTATTGCGCCCCTTGCTTCAAGAAGGTTAAATATATGAGAACATTTTAAACAGTAATCATAAGCAGGTAACACAATCTCTCTTTCTATTAGCCTGATACCTTCTTTTTCATAAATATCAAATAAATTGAATAACATATTTATATCTGCTTCCTCAAAATTATATATGGAAAATTCTACCTCTGATTGATAATGGATATCACCATATTTTATTCTTTCACCCCATTCAATATCAAATACATTGTCTACTTCCTGTAAATACATAGCTATCCTTTCTATACCATAGGTTATCTCAACAGATATAGGTTTAAGATCAATTCCACCTGCCTGTTGGAAATATGTAAATTGTGTAATTTCCATTCCGTCGAGCCATACTTCCCATCCCAATCCCCATGCTCCAAGTGTCGGGGATTCCCAATCATCTTCTATAAATCTTATATCATGTTCCAATGGGTTAATATTCAAATACTTCAGACTATCAATATATATATCCTGAATATCAATTGGAGATGGCTTTAATATAACCTGGAATTGATAATAGTGCTGAAGTCTATTTGGATTTTCTCCATATCTACCATCAGTAGGCCGTCTTGAGGGTTCAACATAGGCGACTCTCCATGGCTCTGGCCCAAGTACTCTTAAAAAGGTAGCAGGATTAAAAGTGCCTGCCCCCACTTCTACATCGTATGGTTGTTGAATTATACATCCTTTCTCACTCCAGAATCTTTGAAGGGAAAAAATAATATCCTGAAACTTCATATAATCCTTTCTTCAAGCATATAATGTTCAGCTTTTAGAATATCATCTATTATTGTTTGAACTGCCTTTAAAGGGTCTTTTGACTCTCTTATAGGCCGTCCTACAACAATATAATCCGCTCCATTTTTTATCGCTTCAACCACTCCTGATACCCTCTTCTGATCGTGATACAGGTCATTGATTCTTATACCTGGAGTAACAACTATAAAATCATTCCCAAATTTTTCTTTAATTCTCTTTGTTTCACTTCCTGAAGCAACAACTCCATCAACACCAGCTTTTTGGGAAAGAGAAGCGAGCCGAAGCACAGAGTTTTCTATACTATCATATATCCCTATCTCCTTGAGAGAGTTATTATCCATACTTGTTAATATTGTAACAGATAAAATTAAAGGCCTTAATCTTTCTGATACCTCTTTAATAGCCTCAACACTTCCTCTCATCATTTCATATCCACCTAATGAATGCACACTAAACATAGATACGTTAAGTTTTAAAGCCTCCTTTGATGCCTTTACAACTGTATTTGGGATATCATGAAATTTAAGATCAAGAAATACCTTACAATCATTCTCATAGACTATATCTAAGATTTTAGGACCATAATAGGTAAATAGTTCATTCCCAACTTTAAATAATCCTACATAATCCTTTAATAATCTCACCCATTTTCTAACGTCTCTTTCAGAATTAACATCTAAAGGGAAGATTATTCTATTCTTTGGCTCAACCACTCTCTTCATTCTTCTACTCTCTTGGACCAAGATATTTGAACCACATGGAATCAGGAGGTTGTAATCTATTTTCCTCCTCCTGTTTTCTGAAATTATATGTTTGATTTAATAACTCCCTTGGTCTTACTAACCATACTCCGACTGGATCCGCATCTCTATTCCACTTCCAAATCATCTTTAAAAACTCATCCCATATTGGTCCTTCTACCTCAAGCTGATAAGGCTCTCCTTTTATTTGATAGGATATTCCATTTTCAGAATTAAATACAGAAATAGCTATAAGTTTCTTTTTGTCGTAATCGAAATTCATAAGTCTTAGTATATTTTTTCCAGTTCTTGAGTTCTCTAAGAGTTCTGCAAAAGCTATTGTCTCATTATCTATTGCCCTTAATGAACCTTTAAAAACTACATGAGGAACTCCTTCCTCATCCTTAGTAGCAACAACTTTAAATGTTTTAGGATTATTGATTATCTCTACAACCTCATCTGGTAATTTAAGAACCTTAACCATTTCTTATCTCCTTTCATTTTAATTTTAAATATAATAATATTATTACAATTAAAAATCAATCTATTTTAACTATAACCTCTGATATAAAACGATTTGTCCCCTTCTTAATTATAAATGTTATATTATTATATCTTAAAACTTCCCCTACCTTGGGAATTTTTCCCATCCTTTCCAATATAAATCCTCCTAATGTTTCATAATCTCCCTTTGGAAGATTTAAATCTAATATCTCGTTTATTTTGTCTACTTCCATCCTGACATTTACAATATATTTTTTTTCGCCAATCTTTCTATAAAGCTCTTCCTTTACATCATATTCATCCTCTATTTCTCCTACAATCTCTTCAAGTATATCCTCTATAGTTATTATACCTACTGCTCCTCCATACTCGTCTACTACTACTCCCATACCTTCTCTATTTTTTTCAAGCTCTACAAGCAACTCATCTATAGATTTAGTCTCCGGGACATAATAAGCATTTTTTATATATTTTTTTATACCCTCTTCTTCTGACTCATTCAGAATATCAAAAGCTTTCAATACCCCTATAATATTATCTATTCTATCTCGATACACAGGAAATTTTGAAAAACCTGTATTATTAATCATATCTATTGCATTGCTTATCTTAGCATCTTCTGAAATAGCTTGAACTTCTATTAATGGAATCATTACTTCTTTTACAGTCTTTTCTGAAAAATCAAATATCCTATTAATCATATTTTTTTCTGATAAGTCTATACTTCTTCCCCTTGTCCTTAATAATAGGGACAATTCTTCCTTTGTCATAAAGGGAACTATATCTCTATCTTTTTTTATAAATTTATATATACTTGTAATTAAAAATATTATAGGAGAAAAAATATAGTAGAATATCCATAAAAACGGTATCACTTTCAGAGAAATATATTGCGCTTTATTCTGGGCAATACTCTTAGGTATTATTTCTCCAAATATCAATATTATTGGAGTCATAATAAGGGTTGTTAGTAAATCACCTTTATCTGGGAAGATAGAAAGTATGATTGAAGTCGCTAATGTAGTATTTGTTATTATTGATAAATTTGTACCTATATTGACCGTTCCTAAAATTTTCTCAGGAGTTTTTAATATATTATCTATTAGCTTAGCCCTCTTTGAGCCTGATTCAGCCATATATTTAACCTTTATCTTATCGACTGCCAATATAGCTATTTCTGACCCAGAGAAAAATGCTTCAAATATAAGAAGCATAATCATCACTATAAATATGTCCATTTAGTCTTCTCTCTTTACAATTATTTCAAGTATTCTTGTTCCTTTTACCTTATTTACCAAAAATATAAAATTAGAATAATTAATATAATCCCCAACTTTCGGCAATCTGCCAAAGAGATTTAATATAAAACCTCCGATAGTCTTGTAATCAGAATCAGGAATATCTGTATCAAATATTTTATTAAATTCATCTATTAAAAGCTTTGATGAAACTATATATTTACCATCTACTTTTTTATACAATCTACTTACATCCATTATCTCTCCAAACAGCTTTTTTATAAGATCCTCTATAGTAACAATACCGGCAATGCCGCCATATTCATCTACAACAATTGCTAAGTGAATCCTTTTTGTTTGAAATTCCCTAAATAGATCATCAAGTCTTTTATTTTTAGGTATAAAGTATGGTTTTCTTAATATATTTTTTAGATTTCTTTCACCTTTAAATAGATCTTTAGCGTAAAGTATCCCTATTATATTATCTTTATCCCCCTCATATATTGGAATCCTTGAATACCCACTATTCTTAACCATCTTTATTATTTCATTAAGTTCAAAACCTATTGAAAGACTAAATATATCTATTCTTGGTGTCATTACTTCTGATACATATATATCTCCAAATTCAAATACATTATGTATCAGCTTTCTTTCAGACTCTTCTATTATCCCTTCTTTGCGACTAATATCTACGATACTCCTAAATTCATCCTCCATTATTATATCTTCCCTATTTTCAGCATTCTTTATAAATATTTTCACTACCCTATCAGAAATATTCCTAATAATCCACCTAATGGGTGTAACAAGAAATATAAAGTATTTTATTGGTTTAGCAAATATTATTGACAGTTTTTCTGGGTCAGTAGCTCCAATACTCTTTGGAATGATTTCACAGAATATTAATATAATAGGAAACATTATTCCAATTGCAATCCACTTTTTAGAATCTCCCCATATTGTGATAATTATTGATGTCATTATAGCTGAAGCTCCTATATTAACGAGCTCATTGCCCACAATTATAGATATTAGAAGCCTTCTGGGATACTTAAGTAAATCACTAATTACTCTTGAATTTGGATGCTTTTCCTCTTTTAGCCTTTCTAATTTGAGCGACCCCAAAGAAAACAAAGAAGTCTCTGAAGCAGCAAAGAAAGCTGACAGAGATAAAAAAATTAACAATATTATAATTCTAATTATAAATGAGGGATCCAATCTTAATCCCTAAAATGATCGTAACCGTAACCCTTAGGGTTATAAACTCTCCCATCTTTAACGAGGAATTTAATATCCTTTTTATCTTTTTTAATTTCTCCTATATGGCTAATCTTCATATTATATTTTTTAGAAATGTTAACCAATTCTCCTATTCTATCTTTTTTTACTGTAAATAAAAGTTCATAGTCCTCTCCCCCGGTTAATGCTAAATTCCAAACTTCTTCAATATCTATCACTTCCAGCATTTCTTCCGAAAAGGGAAGTTTTTCCATCCATATAATTGCACCAACATCACTTTCTTTAATAATATGCCCCAAATCTTTAATAAGTCCATCACTAATGTCTATCATAGATGTTGGCAAGTTTAGTTTTGAAAGAATCATTCCCTCTCTTACCCTTGGACATGGTTCCAAATGTTTATTAATAAATCTCTCATTTTTAATTTTATAACAATTTTTCAAAATATTCAATCCAAATGCTGAATCACCTAAATTGCCAGTTACGAATATCTGATCTCCAACTCCAGCCCCATTTCTAAATATTACGTTCTCCCCTTCCCCTATTAACGATATATCTATAATCAATTTATCCTTCGATTTAGATATATCTCCACCAACTAAGGATACATTATAGGCTTTAGAAATATCAATTATACCATTATATAATGCTTCTATAAACTCAACCGATATTCTTAAAGGGATTCCAATAGAAATATTAAAATATTTTGGATTCCCTCCCATTGCTGCAATATCACTTAAACTAACAGCCAAAGATTTTTTGCCCAGTCTATAGGGATCTATAAAATTAAGATCGAAATGGATATTTTCTATAAGTAGATCTGTTGTAAAAAGAAGATTTTTACCAGTTAAAAATTTTATAACAGCTGCATCATCTCCAATTCCTTTTAGTATCAATCTATCATTATATCTAACCTTTTTCTTTATCCTATTAATTAATTCTTCTTCTCCAATCTCACTAACTTCCATATATTTATTATTCTTTCATTTCTCTGATCAATACATCTCTTCCATACATAGCATTCTCTCTGACTAACTTTTCTACAAGTTCGGAATCTCTCTTTTTAAATGCATCTATTATAGCCTTATGTTGTTCTATAGAACCTTCTATTCTACCTTTTTGAGAGATAGAGAACCTAAAGATTGAAAATTGTGACACAAGATTATCTATAAGTCGATAAAGTTTATCATTGCCACATGCCTTTATAAATACTTCATGAAATTCATTATGGATCTCTAAAGCCCTCTTTAAATCTTGAATATCTGAAACCCTTTCTAATTTATCATTTAATATCTCCATTTTCTTGATATCATCTTCCGTTATCTTCTCCACAGCTATTCTTGCTGCATATCCTTCTAATAAAGCTTTAATAGCATAAAACTCTTCAATATCTTTCTTGGTAAAAGAGCGAACTATAGCTCCCTTCCTTGGAATAACTGTTAAAAAACCTTCTGATTCTAACTGTCTAAAGGATTCTCTAATAGGGGTTCTACTTGTTCCAAATCTTCTTGCTAATTCAGGTTCAGGAACTTTCTCTCCAGGTTCAAGCACTCCTTTTATAATAGCTTCTCTTATAGAATTTACTATTTTTTCTCTTAATGTCTGATGATTTTCAATCCTTAAAAACTTCTTTTTCATTATCACTATTAAAAATCAAAAAATGTATATTTCATTATAATAAGTTCTATTGTATACAGTATACATAATACATGTCAAGTCTTTTCTCACCTCCTCTTGGAAATACCATATACATAGTATCCCCCCATAATAAAGATAAAGAAAAAAATAGCCTGTTCCTTTCAAAAGGTATTGACAATATTTAATGAAAATGAGTAAATTAAACTTTAGCAAAAATTAAGAACATGGGAGGTAGATTTGCCTACTAATAAGGTTAGAGCAATTAGCGTAGAAAATAAAAAATCAATATCTCAGCTTCTATCTGAAATGTCAAAAACAGGCTTCCAGGGGAGAAAATTAGCTGAAGCAACAGATATTATTGAAGAAATGATTAAAGATAAAAATATTACAATACTTCTTGGTTACGCTGGTTCTTTATCTACAACAGGACAATGGAAGATAATTAATTGGTTAATAGAAAATCATTTTGTAGATATACTTGTTTCAACAGGTGCTAATATTTCTGAAGATATAGTTGAAGCTATGGGGTTCTGTTACTTTCAAGGTTCTCATCTTGTTGATGATCAGAAATTATTTAAAGAAGGGCTCAATAGATATTATGATGTCTTCGGGAAGGAAGAAGATTATTTAAAAATGACTGAATTAATTGCGGAATTTATATTAACACTTAATGAAAATTATGCATATTCTTCAAGAGAATTTCTATACCTTTTTGGGCAATGGCTTTTAGAAAGAGAGATAAGAAGTATTGTTGCGATAGCAGCAGAGAATAAAATTCCGATTTTTTGTCCTGCTATAATAGATAGTCCTTATGGTGATGCCTCTCTTATTGCGAAGAGTAAAGGATTTAATTTAATAATCGACGCAGTAAAAGATTATGTTGAATTTATGAGTTTAGGAGAGAAGGTAAAAGATACGGGAGTAATTTATATTGGTGGAGGAGTCCCTAAGGATTTTATTCAACTTTTTGCAGTTACTGGTGACCTATTATATGAAGATAGAAGAATACCCAATAGAAAAGGGGGACATAAACGTAATATTATAAATGAAACTTATTATCCCCATAAGTATGCTGTACAAATCACAACAGATTCTCCGCAATGGGGTGGATTGTCAGGATGTACATTTGAAGAAGCTGTATCATGGGGAAAGGAATTGGCAGCTACTGGAGGATTTATCCAATGTTACTGTGATGCCACTATTGCTTTACCAATAATCAGCCATGCACTCTCAGAAAGAGTAAGATTAAAAAGGAAGGGGAATTACTTTTCTCATTTATTTAAGTAAAGTATCATAGAATTAGCAATTTATTCATTAAATCATGTATCTTTTATAAAATGGGTACAGAATATTCTGACTATAGTTATATAATCAAGATTGCTAAATTGGAAAATCCTACCTATAGTAATATTATCAGGAATTTTTTTAGGTTAAAAATCCCATCCACTGGAACATTTAGTTGGGGAAATTTCTCATAGGGATTAGCAGTTACTATTTTATTCTTCATCCTCTTTTATATTAAAAAATTTGTAAAGGTTGTAAAATCATTGTTCAATGAGGGATTTTACTTGACTTGTTTCCATAAATTTAGTTAAATAGATAATAATAGATAAAGCTAAGAGGTTTTAATTACACAAATGGAAGAATTTAACAGAATTAAAAGATTGCCTCCTTATGTATTTAATATTGTTAACAACCTAAAAATCCAGGCAAGAAAAATGGGAGAGGATATAATTGACTTGGGCATGGGTAATCCGGATCTCCCTACACCAAAGCATATAGTGGATAAATTAGTAGAAGCAGTATATAACACAAGAAATCATAGATACTCTGTATCAAGAGGCATATACAAATTAAGATTAGCTATTACAAACTGGTATAAAAAGAGATATGATGTTGAACTTGATCCTGATTCTGAAGCTATAGTAACAATAGGCTCTAAAGAGGGAATTTCTCATCTGGTCTTGGCAGTTATAGATAGGGGAGATGTAGTATTTGTTCCGAATCCTACATACCCTATACATTCTTATTCTGTTGTAATTGCAGGAGGCGATTTAAGAAGTATTCCTCTTCTTGATGATAATAATTTTTTTGATCATCTCTTAAAAGCTACAAAGGAAACATGGCCCAAACCCAAGATGTTAATAATAAACTTTCCTCATAATCCCACAACAACAGTGGTTAATATAGAATTCTTCCAAAAGATAGTAGATTTTGCAAGAGAACATAATATATTGGTAGTTCATGATTTGGCTTACGCAGACCTGGTTTTTGATGGATATAAAGCACCAAGTATTTTACAGATTAAAGATTCAAAGGATGTAGCTGTTGAATTGTTTACCCTTTCTAAAAGTTACAGTATGCCCGGATGGAGAGTTGGATTTGCCGTTGGTAATAGCAAGGTGATCTCTGCTTTAACAAGATTAAAAAGCTATCTCGATTATGGTATATTTCAGCCAATCCAGATTGCCTCTATAATTGCACTTAATGAATCTGATGATTCTGTTGAAGAAATAAGGAAGATATACAGATCAAGAAGGGATACCCTTATTAATGGTTTAAATAGATTACACTGGAAGGTTGAAAAGCCAAAAGCTACTATGTTTGTATGGGCTAAACTTCCTGAAAGCTATTTAGAGATGAAATCCCTTGAATTCTCAAAGATTCTTTTAAGTAAAGCAAAGGTAGCTGTCTCTCCAGGTATAGGATTTGGTGAATATGGAGATGACTATATAAGATTTGCACTTGTGGAAAATGAGCATAGAATAAGACAGGCTATAAAGGGAATAAAGAAAATATTATGAAAGAGATAAAGGTAGGTCTTATAGGATTTGGGACAATAGGTACCGGAGTTGTCAAGATACTTAATGAGAATGGGGACATATTAGAAGAAAAATTAGGCGGAAAAATTGTATTAAAGAAGATTGCTGATATAGACTTAGAGAAGGATAGGGGAATAGATATTGACAGATCTATATTAACAGATAATCCAGAGGAGATTATAGATGATCCACAGATATCCATTGTAATTGAACTTATAGGTGGTTATGAACCTGCTAAAAGTTTTATATTAAAGGCTATTAGAAATGGTAAACATGTTATTACTGCAAACAAGGCTTTACTCGCTGTCCATGGAAAAGAGATATTTGATGCTGCTTCTCTATATGGCGTTGATATAGGATTTGAGGGAAGTGTTGGCGGGGGAATACCTATTATAAGAGCTATGAAAGAAGGACTCTGTGCTAATAATATTAAATCTATATTTGGAATAATTAACGGAACTGCAAATTATATATTGAGTGATATGACAGCAGAAGGAAAAAATTTTAAAGAAGTTCTTGAAATAGCTAAAGCTAAAGGATATGCAGAAGCGGATCCAACCCTTGATGTTGAAGGTATAGATACAGCTCATAAAATAGCTATTCTTGCGTCAATTGCTTTTGGAGTAGAGATAAACATAGATGATGTATATGTTGAAGGTATTTCTAAAATAACCCCTATTGATATTGAATTTGCAAAAGAGTTCGGTTATAAGATAAAGCTACTTGCTATTGCAAAAGATAACGGAAATGAAATCGAGATAAGGGTTCATCCTACAATGCTTCCTAAAGATAATCCTTTATTTTCTGTTGATGGAGTATTTAATGCTATACTTGTAACTGGTGATGCTGTTGGCCCTACTCTATTTTATGGTAAAGGAGCAGGTATGATGCCTACAGGAAGTTCTATTGTAAGTGATATAATAGAGTTAGCAAGGAATATTATGAAAGGAGTTAAACAGAGAGTACCTCCTTTATCTTACCAGAAGATTAAAAAAAGTAAGATAAAATCTATGGATGATATAATAAATAATTATTATTTGAGATTTATTGTGGTTGATAAACCTGGTGTGCTTGCAAAGATATCAGCTATCCTTGGAGATAATAATATAAGTATAGCATCTATGATCCAGAGAGGTAGAGAGATAAAGGAAGGTGTACCGATTGTCCTTATGACACATGAAGCTAAAGAAAGAGATGTAAAAATAGCTCTTAAAGAAATAGATGAATTGTCTGTTGTTCTTGATAAATCAAACCTTATAAGGATTGAAAATAATATATGAAGTGGATGGGGGTAATAAAGAAATATAAGGAGTTTTTACCAATTGAACATGATGAAAACATTGTCTCATTAAATGAAGGGAATACTCCACTAATAGAGAGTAAGAGACTCAGAGATTACATAAATAAGAATATTAAGATATATTTAAAGTATGAAGGGACTAATCCTACAGGATCATTCAAGGATAGAGGTATGACTGTTGCTGTATCAAAGGCTTTAGAAGAAGGATCAAAGACTATTATATGCGCATCTACTGGAAATACTGCTGCATCCGCAGCAGCTTATGCAGCAAGGGGAAACTTAAAGGCATATATATTGATTCCAGAAGGAAAGATAGCTTTAGGAAAACTATCTCAGATAACTCTTCATGGTGCCAAAGTTATTCAGATAAAAGGAAATTTTGATGATGCCCTCTCAATTGTTAAGGATATAGTAAAAAGATATAATGTAACCCTTGTTAACTCATTAAATCCCTATAGGCTTGAAGGCCAAAAAACTGCTGCTTTTGAAATATGTGATAAACTTGGCTTTGCTCCAACATATCACTCTATTCCGGTTGGAAATGCGGGAAATATAACTGCTTACTGGAAAGGTTATAAAGAATATAAAGAGCATGGATTAATAGATTCTTTGCCAAAAATGTTAGGTTTTCAGGCAGAAGGGGCTGCTCCAATTGTAAGGGGATATCCAATCAGTAATCCTGAAACAATTGCTACTGCTATAAGGATAGGAAATCCAGCAAACTGGAAGGGTGCAGAAAAAGCAAGAAATGAATCTCAAGGAATTATTGATATGGTATCAGATGAAGATATACTTAATGCATACAGATTATTAGCAAGATTGGAAGGTATATTTGTAGAGCCTGCGTCTGCAGCATCTATTGCTGGTATTATAAAGTTGAATAAGAAACTCTTTTTTAATAAGGATGATATTATAGTATGCACTCTTACAGGTCATGGTCTTAAGGACCCTAATTTAGCGATAAAGACATCAGAAAAACCTGTTACTCTACCAGCAAATACAGATGCTATAGTAGAGGCATTTGAGTTATAATGAAATATATTGTAATCTTGGGAGATGGAATGGGTGATTATTCAATATCTGAATTAGGAGATAAAACTCCTCTTCAAGTTGCATCCACTCCTAATATGGATATTATAGCCACTAAGGGTATATTGGGGCTTATTAAAACGATCCCTGATGGATTTCCCGCAGGAAGTGATGTATCAAATCTTGAGATATTTGGATATAGTTCAAAGAGATATTATACTGGTAGAGCTCCTTTTGAAGCTGCAAGTATAGGTATAAATCTCACAGAAAATGATGTTGCTTTTAGGTGTAATTTGGTAACACTCCTATTTAAAAACGGAGAGATATATATGGATGATTTTAGTGCAGGTCATATATCAACTGAGGAGGCTGAAAAGATAATAGAGGAGATAAATCTGAGATTAGGAGGAAATGATATAAGATTTTATCCGGGTGTTAGCTACAGAAATCTTATGGTATGGGAAAATGGAGAAAATGGGATGCTAACTTATCCACCCCATGATATTATTGGAAAGAATATTATGGATTATCTTCCAGAAGGTAAAGGAGATAAAAGAATAAGAGAACTGATATTTGAATCCCAGAAATTCCTCAAAGATTTAAAAATCAATAAAAATAGAATAAACAAGGGATTAAAACCAGCGAATTCAATATGGCTATGGGGTGAAGGAAAGGCTCCTGATATCCCTACATTTAAGGAAAAGTATAATATTTCTGGGTCTGTAATATCTGCGGTGGATCTAATTAAAGGTATAGGAATATATGCTGGCCTTGATGTGGTTGATGTTCCAGGAGTTACCGGTTATCTTGATACTAATTTCTATGGGAAGGCTGATTACGCATTAAATGAACTGAAAGAAAAGGATTTTGTATATATCCATGTAGAAGCTCCAGATGAAGCTTCTCATGAAGGAGACATCGAGAAGAAGATTAAAGCAATTGAAGAGGTGGATAGTAAGGTTGTTGGGACAGTAATTGAAGGCATGGAGATATATAGTGACTATAAGATACTGATTTTAACAGACCATTTTACCCCTGTTTCTTTAAAAACACATTTTTCTTCTCCTGTTCCTTTTGCGATATATAATTCAAGAGTGAAGAAAAATGTAGTAGATTACAGAGGATTTGATGAAAAATCTGCAAAGAATAGTGGTATATATATTAAGGATGGTTTTGAACTTATGAACTTATTTATCTAATTTAGGAAATTCTATGAAATTTATGTGCAATTATAGGGTAACATATGCTGATACTGATGCAATGGGAGTTGCTTATCACTCTAATTACTTTAAGTGGTTTGAGATGGGTAGAACAGAATATTTAAGGAACCTTGGTATTCCATATAAAGAGATTGAAAAAAAGGGATTTTTATTGCCTGTAGTAAGCGCATATTGTAAGTATATAAAACCTGCAAGATATGACGATCTATTGAGGATTGAAACTATGTTTACAGAGGTAAAGAGAGCAAGTATAAAGATACATTATGAAATATTTCTTGAAGATAGTGAAATTGAGCTTGTGAATGGATACACTATGCATGCTTTAACAGATAAAGAGGGAAAAATAAGGAGGATACCAGACTTCATAATTAAAAAAATTTCTCCTGTGGTAGAAAAGTAATGGATAAAAAGTTAGAATTGGAATGCTTATATATTACTGAAGAGACTGCTATATCAGCCTCAAGGTTTATGGGCAAGGGAGATGAAATATTGGTTGATAAATTGGCTATTAATGAAATGAAAAGAGGATTTAATAGAATTGGTTGGAATGTCATAGATGAGGGTGATGATTCAGTTTATGATAAATATGAGAGGGTTATTCATCCTGATTTAGATATAGTCTTTATCCCTTTGGAAGGACCATCTATATGCTCAAAAGGTGGGAATAATGCTCTATCTATAATTACTATATCTGATAAGGGAGATATTCTAAAAGTTCCTGACCTTTATATGGAAAAGATAGCAGTTGGTCCTGAGTTAAAAGGGACTATAGATATAAATTTATCTCCATCCCAGAATTTGAAAGCTATTGCTGAAGCTTTAGAAGTAAGAATTGAAGACCTCACAGTAGTTATATTGGATAGACCAAGGCATAGGGAATTAATTAAAGAGATAAGAGATGCAGGGGCAAGGATTAAACTCATTGGAGATGGTGATGTATCAGCTGGAATATCTACTGCCAATAAGGAGTCTGGCATCAATATATTGATGGGGATTGGAGGAGCAAGAGAAGGAATTGTTACTGCATCTGCACTGAAGTGTATGGGGGGAGATATGCAAGGGAAGTTGGTAATAAAAAACTCTGAAGATATGGAAATAGCAAGAAAATTTGGAATAAACGATTTCAACAAAGTATATAATTTAGATGAACTTGTTAAGGGAGAAACAATATTTGTAGCTACTGGAGTTACTGATGGAGATTTTCTAAAAGGAGTAAGATTTTTTAAAAATGGTGCTTATACTCACTCTGTTATTATGACATCAAAGAATATTAGATATATTAATTCAACCCACTATTTTGATAGAAATATTCAATATTAATCATCGTTTGTTTTTTGTCATGTTTTTTAAGTATACTGTGAAAATAATCTCTTAATTTTTTAGAATTTAACGCTATATTTTTATATATTCCACAAGATTTAAATTTTATTCCTCTTTTTAATAAAATGGATAAACCTTTTAATTAACAATTTTATCCCTTCAAAAATCCTACATTACCTTAGTTAAGAATTATCTTGACATTTATTTCAGAATATCTATATAATATTGCATACAGTATACAGATTAATTATTAAAGAAAGGAGGTGAAAAAAGGTGAAGAGATATATAACCTTGATGTTTATATTAGCCTTTGCTGTTGGATTTTCCTCAATAGCATCTGCAGAACCAACCTATGTAGGAGTTAAAAAGTGTAAGATGTGCCATATGAAGCAGTATAAGGTTTGGAAAAATACAAAGCATGCAAAGGCATTTTCAGCTTTAAAGCCAGAGGAGCAAAAGGATCCAAAGTGTAATAAATGCCATACAACGGGGCCTAATGCAAAACTTGAGAATGTTCAGTGTGAAGCCTGCCACGGACCTGGAAGTAAGTATAGTAAGTTTAATATAATGAATAGAAGTAAGTATAAAGCAAATAAAGAGGCTCAAAGGAAACTTGCTATTGAAGCGGGGTTGATTCTTCCTAAAGAAGAGAACTGCAGGAAGTGCCATAACAAAGAGAGCCCGAATTATAAAGAGTTTAACTTCAAGGAATACTGGGGAAAAATTAAACATCCATTATAATTATTATTTTGTGATTGAGCAGGCATCATATATATATATGATGCCTCCTACTTTTTATACAATTCAATATGAATCCAGGTATACAATAAAATTAATTGAGTTATCAATCTTAGGCTTATTCCTTTATCTTTTACTAATATATCTATCCATAAAAACTCCAATATCCTATTTAGTTTATAATGTACATGTCCTTTTTAATTTAGCTTGTTAAGTTAAGGAAACCTTGCCTATCATGAGATTAAAAAATGTGTCCAACTTATTCCCTTTTGAATCCTGTGAAGTGTGACTTCTAATTTTTTAATAACTTTCTCTTATTAAGGAGAGCTCTGAAAAAGTCTGATTTTGTCACCCTGAATCCTGTGCTGATGAATATCAGTATTATTTCAGGGTCTCATAACCCATTGAAATACTTAGATGTTGAAATAGGATTCAGCATAGTATTTTGGTATATTTAAGAGATTTTCAGAGCTCTCTTAAGTTATATTTGACAATATATAGTCAAAGTGATATATTTAATTATGTAAAGGTTGTATTTATATGGGAAATATAATAGATTTCAGCCTAATAGAGAGATTATATTCCTCTCATAGGAAATCTGATAAAAAGCTTATAAAAGATATAATATATAAAGGAAAGGATTTATTGAGACTTTCCATAGAAGAGGTATCCATTCTTTTATCAATGGAGGATGAAGAGATAATAGCTCTACTTGAAGAATCTGCAAGGGATGTTAAAGAGAGAATATTTGGAAAAAGAATAGTCCTTTTTGCTCCTTTATATCTTTCAAATGTTTGCATAAATAACTGTATATATTGCGGTTTTAGAAGGGATAATACCCTTGCAGAGAGGAAAACATTAGATAAATATGGGGCTCTGAAAGAAGCAGAAATCCTTGAAAATAAGGGATTTAAAAGGATACTTTTGGTATGTGGAGAATCTCCAAATATAACAAATGTTGATTATCTTATTGATATCATAAACTACATATATGAAAATACAGGCATAAGAATCCTTCATTTAAATGCTGCCCCAATGTCTTTAGAGGAGATGAAAAGATTAAAGAAATCCGGGGTTGGGGTTTATCAATTATTTCAGGAGACGTATCATAAAGATACATATAAAAAGATGCATCCTGTAGGACTCAAGAGCGATTATAATAAAAGGATTAATGCCATGGATGTTGCAATAGAGGCTGGTTTTGGTGATGTTGGAATTGGAGCTCTCCTTGGCTTATATGATTATAAATATGATGTACTGGCTACAATCGCCCACGCATACCACCTGATTGATAAATATAATACCCCCCCCCATACCATATCTGTCCCAAGGCTTCAACCAGCACTGGGGTCACTTTTAAATAGGGCACCATATCCTGTAAGTGATAAAGATTTTCTCAAGATAATAGCTGTATATCGCTTAGCACTTCCCACTTCAGGTATTGTGGTAACAACAAGGGAAAGAAAAGATATAAGAGATAGGGTTATAAATATGGGAACATCTCAGATAAGTGCTGGATCGAGAACCGATCCAGGTGGTTATGAAAAGGAAGAATATAAAAATAAGTCAGAACAGTTTACCATAGAGGATAGAAGATCTTTAGATGAAGTCATAAAAGATATTGCAGAGTTGGGTTTTCTCCCAAGTCTATGTACTACTTGTTATAGAGTAGGAAGGACGGGGAGCAACTTTTCATCTAAGGCATATAATGGAATGGAGAGGTTCTGCTTGCCAAATGCTATATTAACCCTTAAAGAATACGAATTAGATTATGCTAAAAATGGTTTAAAAGAAATATGCAAATCTGTTATAGATAAATACATTAATGAAATCTCAGACTATAAGTTAAAAAAGATTGTTAAATTAAAGTTAAAGGAGATAGAATCTGGTAAAAGGGATTTATATCTATGATAAAGATAAGATTAAATGGAAAAGAGAAGTCAGTAAAAAATAATATTACTGTTATGGATCTCTTAAATGATTTAGATATAAACCCCCAAAGAATTGCTATTGAGATAAATGGTGAAATACTTTCAAAGTCTAAATATTCAGAAGAAATTATAAAAGAGGGGGATATAATGGAAATTGTTCAATTTGTTGGTGGGGGAATATAAAATGATAGAAAATGACTATTTAGTAATAGCTGATAAAAAGTTCAAATCAAGGCTTATAATAGGAACAGGCAAATATAGCTCTTTCCAGCAAACCAAGGAAGCTATTGAATTATCTGGAGCAGAGATCGTTACTGTAGCTGTAAGAAGAATAAATATCTCTGATAGATCAAAGGAATCCCTTTTAGATTATATTGACCCTAATAAATATACTCTACTTCCAAATACTGCTGGATGCTATACTGCAAAAGAGGCTATAAGAACAGCTTTTTTAGCAAGAGAAGCTGGGTTATCCAATATGATAAAGCTTGAAGTTATTGGGGATGAAAAAACCCTTTTCCCAGATAATAGAGCTTTAATAGAGGCTGCAGAAATACTTGTTAAAGAAGGTTTTATTGTTCTTCCATATACAAATGATGACCCTGTAGTTGCAAAGAAGCTTGAAGATATTGGATGTGCAGCTGTAATGCCACTTGGAGCTCCCATAGGCTCTGGATTAGGGATAAGGAATCCTTATAATATAAAAATAATTCTTGAGAATGCTAAGGTTCCGGTAATCGTAGATGCTGGAGTAGGAACAGCATCTGATGCAGCAATTGCAATGGAATTAGGATGTGATGGTGTCCTTATGAATACTGGAATTGCTCAGGCTAAAAATCCTATTCTTATGGCAAAAGCTATGAAATATGCTGTTATGGCTGGAAGAATGGCGTATCTTGCAGGAAGGATTCCCAGGAAACCTTATGCATCAGCAAGCAGTCCATTAGAGGGCCTTTTGGATTGAAAACTGAAAGTTTCTCTAAAATAGATTTTAATCTATATCTGATTACAGATAGAAAAGCCACAAAGAAAAGGCCTTTAATTAATGTATTGAAAATGGCTATAGATGGGGGAGTAAAAGCCATTCAGATAAGAGAGAAGGATATGTCAGGTAAGGAGTTGTTTCTTCTTGCTAAAGAGCTAAGGGATATTACAAAGGGTAGAGGAGTTAAACTCTTTATCAATGATAGGATAGATATTGCTATCTTAGTAAAAGCAGATGGTGTTCATCTGGGACAAAATAGTATTCCAGCTGATACTACAAGAAAAATTGTAGGTAATAATATGTTAATAGGCGTGTCAACCCATAGTCTTAATGAAGCGAAGGAGGCAGAAAATATGGGTGCAGATTTTATTACACTTGGACCAATATTCCCAACAGGTGAAAAAATTCCTATCGGCATCAATAGCATAGATGAGGTAGTTAATAATATAAGTATACCTATATTTGCCATTGGTGGAATTAATAGGGAGAAGATACCAGACATAAAGAAAAGAGGAATTAATAAAATTGCTTTAATATCTGCTATAATTGGAGTAGAAGATGTTAAAGAAGAAACAGAAAGGATAATAAATGAACTCAACAAGATTAATTAAAGCAAGAGATGGTATTATATCTGTTGAGATGGAAAAGTGTGCTTTAAAAGAGAGTGTTGAACCTGAGTTCATAAGGAAAGGTATTGCCAATGGAAATATTGTAGTTGTTAGGAATGTAAAACATAAAGCCATAGATCCTTTAGCAATAGGTAAAGGGATAAGAACAAAGATAAATGTAAACATAGGTACTTCAACAGACTGTATAGATATTAATGAGGAACTGGAAAAACTTAACATTGCTATAAAAAATGGAGCAGATACAGTTATGGATCTGAGTACCGGCGGAAATATTGATGAAATAAGAAAAGAGATAATAAAAAATTCTACAATCCCAGTGGGTACTGTCCCTATATATCAAGCAGTTATAGAGACATTTAAAAAAAATAAAAATATTGGTGATTTAAAGATAAGCGATTTATTTAGGATTATAGAAAAACAGGCAGAGGATGGAGTAGATTTTATGACTCTGCATTGTGGAGTTACAAGGGAATCTGTGGAAAGATTAAATAAAGAAGGAAGGTTACTTGATGTAGTAAGTAGAGGTGGTGCATTCTTAATAGAATGGATGAGATATAACAACAAAGAAAATCCATTATTTGAGGAATTTGATACACTTATTAATATAGCAAAGGAGTATGATATTGTTCTTAGCCTTGGTGATGGATTAAGACCAGGTTGTCTTGCTGATGCCACAGATAGAGGACAGATTCAAGAATTGATAATCTTAGGAGAATTAACCGAAAGGTCATGGAATGAAGGAGTCCAGGTTATGATTGAAGGACCAGGGCATATTCCTATAAATGAGATAGAGAGTAATATATTATTGGAGAAAAAGATTTGCCATGAAGCACCATTTTATGTATTGGGACCAATAGTAACAGATATAGCTCCAGGATATGATCATATAACTTCAGCCATTGGTGGTGCAATCGCAGCGGCATATGGGGCTGATTTCCTATGTTATGTCACTCCATCAGAACATTTAGGATTACCTACTGTTGAGGATGTGAAGGTTGGGGTTATTGCATCCAAAATAGCTGCCCATGCTGCAGATATAGCAAAAAATGTTAGAGGAGCCATTGAAAGAGATATAGAGATGGCTAAATATAGGAAAAATCTTGATTGGGATGGACAGATAAAAGCCTCTATAGATCCTGAAAGAGCTATAAAATATAAGGAAGAAAGATCCTCCCCTAATAGTGACGTCTGTACTATGTGTTCTGAATATTGCGCTATAAAAATAATAAAGAATGGGATTTAGCTCTTTTAAATTATGGGTGAAATAAAGTTTTTAGGAACTGGGGGAGCAAGGGTTGTTGTCACAAAACAGATAAGAAGCTCAGGAGGAATCTGGTTATTCTTAAACAATACAAATATATTAATAGATCCTGGTCCTGGCTCATTAGTTAAATCACTTTCAAGTAGGCCTAAGCTTGATCCATCAAAACTTGATGCCATTATCTTATCCCATAAACATTTAGACCATTCAGGGGATGTAAATATAATGATGGAAGCTATGACAGAAGGAGGAATAAAAAAAAGAGGGATATTGCTTGCACCAGAAGATGCACTTACCAATGATCCTGTTGTACTAAAATATGTCAGAAGTTATATTAAAGATATAGTTATCATAAAAGAGGGAGCGAAATATGATATAAATAATATAGAAATATTTACTCCAAGGAGACTTAAACATGGAGTTGAAACCTATGGATTAATATTCAATGATAATAATTCTTCTATCTCATATATATCTGATACTCTATACTTCTCAGAAATTTCAATATATTATCGGGCTGATATTCTTATAATAAATGTAGTAAGACTAAAAAGAGATAACCTGCCTATAGATCATCTAAATATAGATGATGCAAAGGAAATAATTGCCAACATCAGACCAAAACTCGCAATATTAACCCATTTTGGTATGAATGTTATTAAGGCAAAACCATGGGAAATAGCAGCTAACATGGAAAAGGAATTGAATATAAAAGTGTTAGCTGCAAACGACGGAATGAGTGTAAAATTTGATTAATAAAAAGGTATTAAAGAAATTAAGAGATATTGCTGGAAGAGAGAATATTCTATTAGATATCGAAGACAGAATATGCTATTCCTATGATGCTACAAATAAAAAGTTCCTGCCAGATCTTGTAATATTTCCAGAAAATAGTGAAGCAGTGTCAAATATATTAAAAATAGCAAATGAAGAGAGAATTCCTATTATTCCAAGAGGAGCGGGGTCAGGATTTACGGGCGGTTCCTTACCAATTAATGGTGGAATAGTTCTCTGCATGACCAAGATGAGAAAAATAATAGAGATAGATGATAATAATCTAATAGCTATTCTGGAACCAGGAGTTATAACAGAGACTCTACAGAAAGAGGTTGAAAATTTAGGGCTTTTTTATCCTCCGGATCCATCCAGTCTTAAGTTTTCTACAATGGGTGGAAATGTAGCAGAATGTGCTGGGGGACCAAGAGGAGTAAAATATGGTGTCACAAAAGACTATGTTATAGGACTTGAAGTTGTTATCCCATCTGGAGATATAATAAATCCTGGAGTTAAAACAATGAAGGGAGTTGTTGGCTATGATCTAACAAAGCTTATAGTAGGATCTGAAGGAACTCTTGGAATAGTTACAAAAATAATAGTTAAACTGATTCCTTATCCCGAAAGTGTGAAGACAATGATAGTTACATTTCCAAAAATTGAAGATGCCGCAAAATCTGTATCAAGAATAATAGCATCTAAGATCATACCAGCAGCCATTGAATTTATTGACAATACAACTCTAAGATGTGTTGAAGAATATTTAAGGATAGGACTACCTATAAATGTAGGGGCTTTATTAATAATTGAAGTTGATGGTACTAAAGAAGTTGTTGCTCTTGACAGTATAAAAATAGAGAAAATATGTAAAGATAATGGAGCAGAAGATATAAAGATTGCTAAGAATAAAAAAGAGTCAGAAGATATATGGAATGCAAGGAGAGCTGTATCCCCTGCAATAATGAAGCTTAATCCAATTAAGATAAATGAAGACATTGTGGTAATGAGAAGCTTTCTCCCGGAAGCTATATCAGGGATAAAAGAGATTGCTAATAAATATAATTTAAAGAATGCTAATTATGGACATGCAGGAGATGGTAATATACATGTTAACATACTTATAAAAGATGAAAAAGAGAGAGAAAAGGCGGAGAGAGCAGTAAAAGAGATATTTGAGCTTACGTTGAAACTTGGTGGAAGTATATCTGGTGAACATGGAGTAGGTATTACAAAGGCTCCATATTTGAGGATGGAACTTAAAAACCCCGAAATAGTCATTATGAAAGGTATAAAGAATTTATTTGATCCAAATAATATACTAAATCCTAAAAAGATATTCGAATGAGTTTTACTGATAGGTGGATTGAGGCTAAGGGATGTGTTAAATGTGGAACATGCTTAAGCCAATGTCCGATATATAAAGAGAAATATACCGAAGGTTCATCAGCAAGAGGTAAGTTAAGCCTTATTGAAGCAGGGGTATCTGGCGAGATAGATCTTAGTGAAAAATTTATGGATATAATATCAGAATGCCTTTTATGTGGTAGTTGTAGAGAGGAATGCCCAAATGGAGTAATGACGGATGAAATAATTCTTGCTGGAAGAGCTAAATTTATGGAAAATAAGGGGCTATCTTTACCAAAAAGAGCCTTATCAAAAATATTATCAGATTATCCCTATCTTATTCCTTTATTATTAAAATTTGGGTCATTAATAAAGGATAGATTATCTATAAATAGATTTATTCCCCTTTTAGATAAGGAACCTTTCTTAAATAGAAATCCTAAAATAATAAAGGGGAGAGAGTTAAAAGTTGGATTCTTTGTCGGATGTGTATATAACTATATTCTTCAAAATGTGGCTTTTTCAACAATCAATGTATTAAAAAACAATGAAATTACAATTATTACACCAAGGGATCAGGTATGTTGTGGCTTGCCGCTACTTACCCTTGGTGATATTAATGGTGTAAAGAGATTGATTCTAAAAAATATAGAAGCCTTCTCTCAGTTTGATATAGATTATATAGTAGTATCTTGCGCCTCATGCCTATTTACCATAAAAAAATATTATAACATTATATTTGAAGACGAAAAAGAGGAGATAAAGAATAAAGTAAATTCATTTGTTAGTAAGGCTATTGATATATCTATATTTCTTGTAAATATATTGGATTATAGGCCATTAAACAGAATGAGTGGCATTGTAACATATCATGACCCATGTCATCATTATAAAGGCTTAAAGATAATAAATGAACCAAGAATTCTTCTTGAACCATATAAATTTATCGAAATGAAGGAATCCAATGGATGCTGTGGTTTTGGTGGAATCTTTAATATAAAACATTACGATTTATCTTCAAAAATAGGGAATAAAAAGATAGAAAATATTCTGGATACAGGAGCTAATATTGTTGCTACTCCATGCTCTGGTTGTATACTCCATTTAATGAATGGAATTAATAAAAGAAATTTAAATATAAAAATATTACATCCGATAGAGCTCCTTGAAGAAAATCTTTAAACCTAACTTACCCTACCCACATTCCGCCATCACCAGTCTACTACCCGGAGCGCAAAGTCGTAAAGAAGGTTGGTGTTCTTTACTTCTCTTCTTTGTATCGAGTCAGGTTAACCTGATTTCGAAGCCCTTCCCGTCTGACAGTAGTTTCACCTTAGCGATCAGTTGTTTGGGTTTCTAGTATTCGACAGGGCTACCACGACCGAAGACATACTTCTCATCCCATGGAAAACCTAACGTCTGGTGAGAATCTCCTTTTTGATCAAAATAGGTGAATTGTGTCTCAAAATATGGGAAAATATGAGCTAAAATAAGTATTACTGCTAAATTTCAGGATAAATTTTTCAAATAACTTAGAAAAGTTAGATTTTTTTACTTGACTTTTTAGCAAGTAGACCAAATTCAGCAGCGGTGTTTACGGCGTCCGCTGGAAAGATTCGTTAGAATTTTATTTTAAATAATTCAAAATTCGAGACCCGACACAAATATAGACCTATCTCTTATGGAAATAACAATTCATTCACTCCTTTTTAATAAAGAATACATAAAAGGGTTTAGCTGCACACAATATAAATAATCCTACAAATATCCAAATATTTATATTCATTATTTGTGGTATTATTTTTGCTATAATCAAAACTAAAAATATTGCAGCCCCCTTGAGCTAATTTTATATCAAGAATACTCAACTTTTTTACATGTTTATTCATATTATCAATAAATTTCATTTGCTACATCCAATTTAAGTATTTTATTTATTTGATTCTATCATTAATTTCTGCGGCGGCTTTAGCAGTCCTCTGGTGTGAGTTATTATGCTATTTTATTTTTCTCTTCCAATAACCTGGTTTCCTGTTTAATTGCATGATCGCTATGATATTAATCTCCTCTTTACCAATTTGATAAACCACTCCATATGGAAACCGATTTACTAAACATCTCCTCGTATTCTTTTACATCTTTGCCCATGCTTCCGGAAAATGGATTATTCTCTGTATAGTGGAATAAATCTCCTTCGCAAATTCTAAACCCAACCCCTGTTGACATTCTTCATAATAATCTATTGCCTCAAAGAACTCTCCCCTCACATCAGGATGAAATGATATCTTCATTTATTATATCTTCTCTTAACCTCTCCAAATACCTCTTCTGCAGGAATAGTTTTCACTTTTCCACTCTTTATCTCTTTTACCCTTCTTTCTGCCTCCTGAGCCCATAGTTCATCTATTTCTTTTTGTGTAGGATGTAAAGTATCCAAAATTTTCTCTATTAATTTAGTTTTAATATATATTGGTAATGACTCTACCATTGCCATGAGTTCATCTGTTTTTGTGCCCATATCTCACTCCTCTTTGTTTTTTTATTATTTTAGCATAACGATTTCTATATTAAATAATAATAAAATTAACACCAAAAGACAAGGATAGATTAATCATTCTTTATAAAGAAT
>CAZCTP010000002.1:0-94012 GCA_964501575.1 uncultured Thermodesulfobacteriota bacterium | reverse complement strand
ATTATTTTAAGGTGAGCCATCCTTTTTTCCATCACGAAATTGGAGATGCTTCCCCTTGCTGGAGTGGAGTCACTTACTTACCATAGGATGAGTTTTTTATCTCCACCTATCGATTTACCTTTTACGATAGTTGGAAGATTAAAAAATCAGCATTCAAGGTATTCTTTTCTTTGCATATAATGTCCTTTGAATAACGGTTAAATGGGTTGTAATAGCCAATATCCATAATATAGGAGACATAATGTTTAAGAGCAACCCAATGGATATTAGTAGGATTCTTTCTCCTCTTTCCATGAAACCTATATTAAAACGCGGTATAAAAGATTCACTTCGAGCTTTAACATATGGAGTTATTGCTGTCCCAAGTAAGGTTATTGAAGCTAATATTACCATCTTTACATTGGGAATACTTGAATAGAAGGCTATAAGTCCCACCAAAGGTAGCATATCAGAATATCTATCAATAACCGAGTCAAGTATTGCTCCAAATTGGGTAACTCTATTAAATAGTCGAGCTGATGCCCCATCAATAATATCGAAGGCACCAGCAAATAGAATACTTAAAGCTGCTATTATCCATCTTCCTTTTAATATATAATAGGTGGATATTATATTTATTAAAAACCCAATTATTGTATAATAATGAGGGTTAATATCCCTTTTTATAAAATATCTAACAAATTTTTGAGCAGAAGAATCTATATATACTCTATAACGTTCCTTTAACAAATGTTCATGTCTCCCTTATCCCCTTAATAAACTCCTCTACCATTACCTTTGCCTCACTATCTGGAATCTGAACAGGAGGACTCTTCATTGTATAAGCGGATACAGATATTAGAGCCCCTCCTATATTTCTATCTCTTGCTATCTTGCAACATCTTATAGCATCTATAACTACCCCTGCACTATTTGGGGAATCTTCCACAGAAAGTCTCAATTCTAATGTAACCGGAATATTACCAAATTCTCTACCCTCTATTCTCAGAAAGCATATCTTATTATCCTTTAGCCATGGAATATAGTCAGATGGACCAATATATATATTTTCAGAGTCGAGTGGGAAATCTAATTGAGACTGAACAGCCTCTGTTTTTGAAATCTTTTTGGATCTAAGTCTATTGTGGTTAGTCATATTTAAAAAATCTGTATTCCCTCCTATATTTAACTGATATGTTCTCTCTATTTTAACTCCTCTATCTACAAATAACTTTGCCAATGTTCTATGAATTATTGTAGCTCCAACCTGAGATTTTATATCATCTCCTATCACAGGGATATTCTTTTTCCTAAATTTTTCTGCCCATAGCTTATCAGATACTATGAAAGTAGGCATACAATTTATAAGACTTACATTAGCTTTTAAACACTCTGATGCATAAAATCTTGCGGCCTCTTCGGATCCCACTGGGACGTAGTTTAATAATATCTCAGCTTCACTTTCCTTTAATACTTTTGCTATATCACATGGTTTTTCATCAGCTACTACAAATCTTTCATCATCTAAATAATTAAACATATGATTTGATACCCCATCTAACAATTTGCCCATTTGAACTTTAACACCATAATCAGGTATATTTTCATATATTGTCTTTGTACAATTTGGCTTTGCAAATATAGCCTCTTTAAGCGGTTTATTAACCTTTCTCTCATCTACATCAAATGCACATACAACCTCAATATCTCCAGGCTTATATCCTCCTAAATCATAATGCATAAGCCCTGTAATTTTATCTTTATTCCCAATATTTTTATAGTATTCAATTCCCTGTATTAATGAGCTTGCACAATTGCCTACACCAGCAATAGCAATTTTTATCTTTGTTGTCATTTTTAACCCTCCTTTCTTCTAAAATCTTTTACATCCTTAGGTAATTTATCCAAAAAATCTCTCTTAATACCATATATTATATTATCTGATTTTACAGGTATAATACTCTTTTTATTATCCCATATAGCTATAGATTTATACACATCACCTCCTTTTAGTGAAACTTTTATATCAGGGTTTCCCAATTTAATATTATTTATAATTTTTTCAAACTTTAGATTAACAATATCCCATATAATATCTTCCATTTTATCATTGTCGATCTTATCCTTACGATTTAAAAATTTCCATCCATCCTTCACTCTATCTATAATGAATGACTTTTTAAGATATTTTATCTCAACATGCTTAACTTCATCAATATTAAATGGGAAAATTAATCTATTCATAAGTTCCAATGGTTTTTTAAAAACCCTTTTAAATGTTTGTAGATCTATCAAAAATACCTTATTAAGATTATCTCTCTTTGCATAATATCCATCTTTTATCTTCCCCCCAACCATAAGTTTAGACTCCTTATTCTCTTCCCATATAGATATATACATTTTAGGATTTAAAAGGCCGTATTTACTAAGATCCTTAGGGGCCTCATCCACAAAATACTTTATTTCATCACTATTTAATCCCCAAAGAATACCCTCGATTGCTGACGAATTAGCATCAAATTTAATTGGTTTAATAAGCTTCCACTTTCCTTTATCAATCTTTTCACACAATATATCTTCATTTTTTTTCTTAATCTCTATTTTTTTAACCTTTTTTATATTAAATGACAATATTTTCTTATTCCTAAAATACATTAAGGGCTTCTTAAGCCTCCATGTAATAATATCATTTATAAGCATTATAGAAGGATTAGAATTTTTTCTAATATATACTCCCGTTTCTGTAGGATTACTGTTTCCAAAATATATAGTTGTTACGTGGAGTTTCTTAGATTTTATTATTAGCTTTATAAGCGGATTTTCTAATCCATATTTACTGAACTTATTTTCCCCTTTATCTATAACCCTTTCTATCTTTGTGTCTGAGATAACCCTGAGTATAGCATCCACATTATCTTTATCAGCCAGAGCTTTAACAGGTTTTTCTATATACCAGTTTTCCCCTATTTTATTAAAAGAAATAGCTATATCATCCCTTCTGATATCAAATGATTTAATATCAGAATATGATAAATTAATAAGCTTTTTGGATTTCTCTTTTTCCTGTCCTCCATTTAGCTCAAATATATAAAAATATCCTCCAATTATAACGAGAATAAGAAGGAGTATTAAATTCTTCCTTAAACTCATCCAATATACCTCCTTCTGATGAATACAGCGATACCTAATAGGATAATAGATGCCGGGATAATTACCACAGATACAATAAATAGCGTATCTCCCTGTTTTGTTGTTAATGATAAAGGAATATCTTCACTCTTTTTGGGCCTAATAGATATTAGATCCTCCTCTTCCGCAAGATAACTCACTGTATTCAAAAAGAGATCTTTATTACCAGAAAGATTTATATATGGATTAGAGATAAAATCAGAATCTCCGAATACCACCATTCTTCCCATTTTATCAGAGTCCTTTATTTTCAGGTCAGATATAGCTATAACACCAATAGGGCCCTTTTTGTCCTTATCTTTTTCAAAGATAGCCTTTCCCTTATCAAGCATATTAATATCTGTTTCTGCCCAACTTCCTTCACCAGTTTTTGCCAATATTTGACTGGTAACTCCTTCTTTTGCATTGGTTCTTAAATCAACAGACCTGCATAAAGGGAAGAAACAGATTACGTTAAAATCTTTTGTTATTGGATGGTCTTCATATTTAGATACAACCGGAGTTCTGAAATCAGCTCCCAATAACTGGCTCATTTTATCAACAATAATATTATTACCTAATATTATTCCATAGTCATTGACAAGCTTTTCTATATTTTGGAAATTCCCTGGGTCTATAAGCAACAGAGCTTTCCCCCCAGAGTCTATGTATTCTTCGATCTTTTCAGCCTCACTCTTAAGCAGATCTTTTTTAGGGCCATTTACAATAAATACCGAAGCATCCTCAGGTATTTCCTTTTCTCTTGCTAATAGTATGGTTTTAATCTCATAACCTTCATTCTCAAGGGCATCTTTTGTTTTACTAAATCCTTTTTCAGATACATCATTAATATCATTTTCTCCATGTCCTGTAAGAAAATATATTTTTTTCTTTTCCTTTCTTGTTACCTTTATGATAGCATTTGTTATTTTCCCTTCATCCCATTTATACAAAATCTCTTTATTGTTACCACTCATAAGTAAGACTGTTCCATATTCTTTAATCTGGTATTTTCTCGCTATTCCAGGATTTCTATCAGGATCAACAAATTTGTATTTAAACTTTGGAGAATTATATGAATATAATTCAAATAAGTTTTTAAGGAAGCTGCGTCCTCTCTCGTCACTTCTAAAGAAAGCGATAGCCTCTACCTCTTCTTTTAATGATTTTAATACCTTAACTGACTGAAGGGATAGAGTAAACATTTTATTCTTTGTAAGATCGAACTTTAAATGGTGTCTGTAGGATATAGCCTCAATAAATATAAGTATTCCAAGAAAAATCAATATCATAAATGTAACATTAATTCCGTATTTGGTCATCCTCTTCATTATCCCCTCCACCTTTTGGATTCTAAGGAACGGAGCGTTAAGAACAGAAAGAATGTTGTAAAGTTAAGATAGTATATTATATCATGAGTATCTATTACACCCTTTGAAAAGTTGTAAAAGTGTTCTAACATGGAAAGATCTACCAATATTTTACCAATTATAGGTGGAAATAACCCTTCATTCCATGCTATTGCCCAGAATAGCAATAATATACCAAATGATGTAACAGCAGCAACGATTTGATTCTCTGTTAATGATGATGCAAATACTCCAAAGGATATAAATGCTACACCCATAAGAAAAAGCCCGATATAACCTGACAATATAGGACCAAAATCAACTTTGCTATATATAGATAGAAGAATTGGATATGCGAAGGTAATAGATAACATTATAAAGAATACAAATATAGCTGATAAAAACTTCCCCATTAATATCTCAATATCTCTAATTGGATATGTAAGAAGGAGTTCAAATGTTCCTATTTTCTTCTCCTCGGAAAATAATCTCATGGTTAATAGTGGTAATACGAGAAGCATTATAACGCTCATCTGATCAAATAGATTCCTCATTACTCCAAATGTGGCATTTCCTTTCATCCCAGTAAGAAATAGGCTGAAAAAGATGACATCACTATGGAAAAAGTAACCCGATATAAGTAAGAATATAGTGACAACAGTGTATGCTATTGGTAGTCCAAAATATGCTCTAAGTTCTTTCTTCAAAATTATAAAGGTCTTCATTGCTTTTCCTCTGTGACTATTTTTATAAATATATCCTCCAGACTCATCTCTTTGGAATAGGTTTCAATAAGTCCCCATCCATTTTTAAATATTGCATCTGAAATTCTTTTTCTCATCTCAAAATCGTCTCTTGTTCTAACGATATAATTATATATATTATCAGAAATTTTTTCTTTTTTTTCTACATCAACAATTCCTTCCACAGCTTTAAGTTTTTTAGTAACATCAGTTGGTGGACCTTCAACCTTTAAATATATCTCAGCTGATTTTTTAAGTCTTCCCGTAAGATTCTCAGGCGTATCAACTGCCATTAATCTACCGTTATTTATTATTATAACTCTCTGGCATATCATACTAACTTCTGGTAGTATATGTGTACTTAATATAATAGTCTTCTCCTTTCCTAAATCTTTAATAAGTCTACGGATTTCTATTATCTGTTTTGGGTCTAAACCTATTGTTGGCTCATCCAATATCAAAACCTCAGGATCACTCAGAAGAGCCTGAGCCAATCCAACCCTCTGTCTATATCCCTTTGATAATTTGTGTATAAATTTATTGTAAACATCTTCAAGCCCACATTTCTCTATAACTTCAGCAACCTTGTCTTTTATTTCCTTTATTTTTATTCCCTTTATCCTGCTCACAAAATTTAAGTATGTCTTTACCTGCATATTTCCATAAATAGATATATTCTCTGGTAAATATCCTATTCTCTTCTTAATATCAAGAGGATTTTTAAATATATTATAACCAGCAACCCATGCATTTCCGGAGGTGGGGGGGAAAAAACATGTAAGAATTCTCATCGTTGTAGTCTTACCAGCTCCATTGGGGCCTAAAAACCCAACTATTTCACCTTTTTCTATATTAAATGATATGTTATCTAATACTAATTTAGGTCCAAAATATTTTGTTATATTATCAACCTCTATCATCAATTCCCCTTTCTAAAAAATAATAAAGTAAAAGCATATGGGGTAGAGGGGGTAAATCCCCTCTTCTTATTGAATATCAACTTTTATCTGCTTTGGTTTTGCTTCCTCTACCTTGGGGATAACAATTTCTAATATTCCATCCTTATATTTTGCTTTTGCATCGCTTTCTTTAACATTTGAAGGGAGGCTGAATGTCCTCTGGAAGTTTCCATATGAGCGTTCTATACGATGATAATTTTCTTCTTTTACATCCTTTTCAATTTTTTTCTCCCCTTTCAGTGTAAGAAGATTATCTTTTATTTCTATTGTAAAATCATCTCTATTTAAGCCAGGAAGTTCAACTTTTATCACAATATTTTCATTTGTCTCATATATATCAACAGGAGGGACCCATGAACTAAGTCCTTCTTCTCTAACTGGTCTTGTGAATGCATCATCAAAAAGCCTATCAATCCTATCTTTAAAACTGATAAGATCTCTAAATGGTTCCCATCTTCTTATTGACATATATACTTCACCTCCTTTCTCAAGCTTTAATTATTATATTATATATTATATAGACATTTTTTTATATCTTTTTAATATCTTTCGATCTCTCCCACTATCTCACCATTTTTGAATATTCTTATCGTTCCAGTAGATTCAGATATAGTAATAGCTATAGCTTTGCTTTTAGCTGTTATTCCAGCTGCTGCTCTATGCCTGCTACCGAGTCCTAAAGGTAAAAATTTCTTAAATGGAGCATTAAGATACCTACCAGCAGTGATTACCAAACCATCTTCACCTATTATAAATGCTCCATCAATTGACGAAAATTCCTTTATTGTCTCCTTAAGATAAGGATTGAGTAAATCCCTTTCTATTTTGGAATATCCCTTAAAAGGATTTATTATCATCTGTTTGGATAATTTTAGAACTACTTTCTTATCTCCTAATACAAATATTGTTCCTACTGGCTTTCCGTCTTTACCATGAGCAGCCAATTCTATAGATAAATTCAATATAGCTAGAAATACTTCCGGCTTAACATTATTATCAAAATTAAATAGCTTAATATTATCAGCTTCTTCATTTATATTAATAATCATTATTGTATCTAAGAATGAATCTCCTGTGATAAATATTATAATCCACTCCTTATTTAATATACCTGTAGATACTCCGGATATAATAGCAAATTTTATCTGACTCATCTTTGGAATATCAGCCTTTGGGAGGCTAATAATTCTTTTTTTATCTATTTCTTTTAATTCGTCAATATCTTTAGTAAGCAATATGATGTTTTCTTTTTTTAATAAATATTCAGGAATTTCTCCAGACTTTTTCAGTATATCGGCATTTATTAATATAAAATTAGCACCTATTTTTTTCCCTATTCTAAAAGCAGATTCAATAATTTCTTTGCTGAATTCTTTCATTATTAAATATTTTTAATAAATTTTTAAAATTTTTTCAACAAAAATTTATGAAGTATTAATTATCTTCAAAATATAAAGGAAAATTGAGATATAGTCAAGAAATATATATTATCTGCCTAATTATCTAATATTCTGATAAAAATAATATATAATCGGTAAAATTAGCACTTGCTTTTTTTTGAGTTCTGAAGTTATTATTAATAATGTTAGCACTCATTATAAATGAGTGCTAATAAATTCTGATAAGCAATTGATATAATTAAAAATTATTAAATTTGAAATTTTATATAAAGGAGGTTGATATGAATATCAGGCCATTGCAAGATAGAATTATTGTAAAACGACTGGAAGAAGAAGAAAAGACAAAAGGGGGGATTATAATTCCTGATACAGCGAAGGAAAAACCTATGGAAGGTAAAGTAGTAGCTGTGGGAAATGGAAGGATTCGTGATGATGGTACGAAGATTCCAATGGATGTTAAGGTAGGTGATAGAGTTCTCTTTAGTAAATATGCTGGAACAGATGTAAAGATAGAAGGTGAGGAATATATGATAATGAGAGAAGATGATATATTAGGAATAATTGAATAAATTTTGAAGGGAGGGATAAATAATGGCAAAGGAAATCAAGTTTAACGAACAAGCAAGAGCTTCTATTCTTAAGGGAGTGAACACATTAGCAGATGCTGTTAAGGTGACTTTAGGACCAAAAGGAAGAAATGTTATACTTGAAAAGTCATTTGGGTCTCCAACAGTCACAAAAGATGGTGTTACTGTGGCAAAAGAGATAGAGTTAGAGAATAAGTTTGAGAATATGGGTGCCCAGATGGTTAAGGAGGTAGCTAGCAAGACAAGTGATGTAGCTGGTGATGGAACTACAACGGCAACTGTGTTAGCGCAGGCTATATTTAGAGAGGGACTGAGACTTGTTGCAGCAGGTCATAATCCTATGGAGATAAAGAAAGGAATTGATAAGGCTGTAGAAGAAGTTATAAAAGAGCTCAGAAAATTAAGTAAGAGTGTAAGAGAACAGAAGGAAATTGCTCAGGTTGGAGCTATCTCTGCAAATAATGATGAGACTATAGGTAATATCATTGCAGAGGCCATGAATAAGGTTGGTAAAGAGGGAGTTATTACTGTAGAAGAAGCAAAGGGAATGGAAACAACCTTAGAGATTGTTGAAGGAATGCAGTTTGATAGGGGTTATCTATCACCATATTTTGTGACAGATCCGGAGAAGATGGAGGTCCATTTAGAGGATCCATATATATTGATTCATGAAAAGAAGATAAGTAATATGAAGGATCTATTACCAATACTTGAGCAGATTGCTAAGATGGGTAAGCCTCTCTTAATTATAGCAGAGGATGTTGAGGGAGAAGCATTGGCTACACTGGTTGTTAATAAGATAAGGGGGACATTAAGCTGTGCAGCTGTGAAAGCTCCTGGTTTTGGTGATAGAAGGAAAGCGATGCTTGAAGATATAGCAATTCTAACTGGTGGTAAGATGATTGCTGAAGAGTTAGGACTAAAGTTGGAAAATATTACACTTAATGATTTGGGAAGAGCAAAGAAAGTCACAATAGATAAGGATAATACAACGATAGTAGATGGGGCTGGTAAGAAGAGTGACATTGAGGGAAGAGTTAAGACAATAAGGGCTCAAATTGAAGAAACTACTTCTGATTATGATAGAGAAAAGCTTCAGGAAAGACTTGCAAAGCTTGTGGGTGGAGTAGCAGTTATAAATGTTGGTGCAGCAACTGAAACAGAGATGAAAGAGAAGAAGGCAAGAGTAGAGGATGCTCTTCATGCTACAAGGGCTGCGGTTGAAGAGGGAATTGTTCCAGGTGGTGGAGTCGCTTATCTGAGAGCATTATCCGCTTTAGATAATCTTGAACTCGAAGGTTCTCAGAAAGTTGGTGTAGATATAATAAAAAGAGCATTAGAGGAACCTATAAGATGGATTGCTCAGAATGCAGGTTTTGATGGTTCTATAGTGGTTGAGAAGGTGAAGAATGAAAATGGTAATTTTGGTTTCAATGCGGCTTCTGATAAATTTGAAGATCTTGTATCGGCTGGTATAATAGATCCAACAAAGGTTACAAGATTCGCTTTACAGAATGCTGCCAGCGTTGCATCATTAATGCTTACTACTGAGGCCACTGTAGCTGAGATTCCAAAGGAAAAGCCTGCTATGCCTGGTCCTGGGATGCCTCCAGGAGGGATGGGAGATATGTACTAAAATGAAGCTTATAAAGGGGAGAGTTCTCTCCCCTTTATTTATTTTTGAATATGAAATTACCAAATTATTTAGATAAGCAAAAGCTTCTTTATATAAATCCTCCAGATAAAGGGATTCTTAAGAAATATGGTGATCTGTTATTTGAAAATGATAGAATAGATGATGCTGTAGATTTTTATCAGAAGGGAGAATATATAGAAGGATTAGAGAAGATTTTAAATATCGCTATTGAAGAAGGAGATTTCTTCCTATGTGAGAGAGTTCTTAAAGCTATTAATAAAGATTTAAATGAAGAGGAATGGAATAAGATAGGCTTAAATGCATTAAAACTTGGCAAATATAAGTTTGCACAATTGTCATTCCAAAGAGCTCACAATGATGTCCTTTTAAAGAAGGTAAAGGTAGCGATTGAAGAAGAATTTGAGTTGCAAAAAGTTTAGGAATTTTTAGATATTAATATCAAAAGGGGTTAGATAATAAAACCTTTCCTATCAGTGGATCTAACGTTCTAAGTTCAATGTCATTAATTCAATATCTTAAGCCTGATAAACATAGAACTTAGAACATAGGATCTTACTGACCAAAGTTAAGGATTCATAAATTCACAGAAAATTGCTATCATAAGGTTTATAAAGTTGACAAAATATTTATAATTGAAATATAATAAAAAAGTAGGATGTTTTATTTTCTAATTTAATAACAATTCATGTTTTATTTTAATTGAGGAGGATATAATGGCAGAATCTAAGAATCAAAAGAGAGTAATGCCTCCCTGTTGGGCTGCCTGTCCTGCAGGAACCAGGGCTCATGGCTATGTTGCATTAATAGCACAAAGAAAATTTAAACAGGCGCTTGCACTTGTTAGAAAAGAGAATCCATTGGCAGGAATATGTGGAAGAGTATGTAATCATCCATGTGAAAGTGTATGTGAAAGAGGTAGAGTAGATGAACCTATTGCTATAGCTTCTCTAAAACGTTTTATTGCGGACTACGAGTTAAAAACCAGTCCAGAAAAGCCCAAACCAGTCCCCAGGACTAAAGAAGAGAAAGTTGCTATAATTGGTTCAGGACCTGCTGGATTAACTGCTGCTTATCATTTAGCCAAGATGGGATATGGTGTTACAATATTTGAATCTTTTCCAGTTTTAGGAGGAATGTTGACAGTAGGAATTCCTCCGAATCGGCTTCCCAGAGAGATAATCCAATATGAAATAGATTATATCAAGGCTTTAGGGGTAGAGATGAAGACTAATATTACAGTGGGGAAGGATATTTCCTTCGAAGAGCTGAAAAATCAGGGATATAAGGCTATATTTATTGCCATTGGAGCACATAAAGGTCTAAAATTAGGAATACCAGGAGAGGGCGAGTTCGAAGGATTTTTAGACTGTATTACATTCCTTCGAAGAGTGAATTTAGGAGATAATACAAAACCAGGGAATAAGGTTTGTGTAATTGGTGGGGGGAATGCTGCAATTGACGCAGCAAGAACGTCTTTACGACTTGGCTGTGAAGATGTAAATATTGTCTACCGGAGATCCAGAAAAGAGATGCCTGCTAATGACTGGGAAATTGAGGAAGCAGAGCTTGAAGGAGTAAAGATCCATTATTTGGCTACTCCTGTGAAGATATTAGGAAGTGATGGCAAAGTGACTAGTATGGAGTGCATACGTATGGAACTTGGTGAGCCTGATAGCAGTGGAAGAAGAAGGCCTATACCTATTAAAGGTAGTGAATTTATAATAGATTGTGATGTAATCATTCCAGCAATTAGCCAGGAACCTGATATATCTTTTCTCTCTGAGGAGGACGGATTTCAAATATCCAAATGGAGTTCCTTTGTGGTGGACGAAGAAACTCTTTTGACTAATAAACCGGGTATTTTTGCTGGAGGAGATGCAGTTACAGGACCCTCTACAGTAGTTGAGGCTATAGGGACAGGGTGTAAAGCTGCTATTATGATTGATAGATACTTAAGAGGTGAAGATCTGAAAAGGAATGATGGATCCACTGGGAAAATAATAGCACATTTTAATCAAGAAGAATTAGATAAGATGGAGAAGATTGCTCGCAAGAAGATGCCTAAATTAACTCTGGAAGAAAGAAGAGATAATTTTCGGGAGGTTGAATTAGGGTTTAGTGAAGAAGATGCTGTAGAGGAAGCTAAGAGATGTTTAGAATGTTGGGTTAAAGCTGGAAGAAAGTGAATTCTTGATATTTATAACACAAGAACTAATTAAGATTAAATATTAGCTTTAGCTATTAAAGATTTATTAAATACTATTTTCTAAGTAAATAGTATTTTCATTATTCGTAGTATACTGAAATAGCAGTGTAAGTTAATTCATTGATGGGGTAGTTGGCTTCTACTATTTATTATATTTGTATAATGGTCTTATGGGATATCAAAATTAACTTTTATCTAAGTATGAGATACATCAATAATTATCGGTGAATTCATAAGTTCTTTATAATTTCAGGATAGGAATATCTTAACTATCAAGATAGGAAGAATTCTAATTCCATAAAGAGAGGATTTATGGAGATTTTACTGAAATTTGCTTTTATAAAAGATTGACTTTATTAATAATAAGGAATATTATAAAATACTTAGGGGTTTGTTATAGTAAGCAAAAGGAGGGGGTAAAATGGGTAATTTCAAAAGACTATTTGAGAGTGTGAAGTTGGGGAAATATGCAGCCAAGAATAGAATTGTGTTTGCTCCAACCCAAATGATGAATTGTGATAATGATGGGAATGTGACAGACCAGACTCTCTGTCATTATGTGGCAAGAGTTAAGGGTGGAACAGGGATAATTATTGCACAGGGAACAATGACAAGTAATAGATATTTTAATGGTATAGGAGCAATGGGGATTTATGATGAGAGACATAGTAGGGGATTACATGAGCTTGCAACCATTATAGAAAAGGGTGGGGCATTGGGAATTATTCAACTTTCTGTGGGCTTAGGTGCTCAGGTAATGAGGAGTTTAGATGATAGGAAGATAGTTGCTCCATCTCCTATACAGAGTAGGATATCAAGTCCTCCAAAGGCTTTAGCCATGTTTAATGGGGCTACAGGTGAAGTTCCAAAAGAACTAACAAAGGATGAAATAAAGATATTGGAAGAGGATTTTGTAAGAGGAGTTGAAAGGGCAAAAAGGGTTGGTTTTAAAGGTATAGAGATTCATGCTCCTCATGGATATTTACTTGGAGAATTTTTATCTCCTTATAATAATAAAAGGGTTGATGAATATGGAGGAGATTTTGAGAGAAGGCTCACATTTGCAGTAAATCTCATCCGTGGAGCAAGAGAAGTTGGTGGAGACGATTTTATAATAGGACTAAGAATGAGTGGGGATGAGCATATTGAGGGTGGTTATACGCTTCAAGATGCTATTAATATGGCAAAAAGATTTGAAGCCGAGGGAATAAATTATTTACATATAAGTTCTGGAAGAACAGAAGCATTAAATATGTTTTTCCCTGAGAAAGAGGGTGTTATGCTTCCTGAGGCAAGGGCAATAAAGAAGCATTTATCTATTCCTGTAATATGTCCAAATATCCACTCCCCAGAGTTAGCTGAAGAGGCAGTAGAGAGAGGGGATACGGATCTTGTTTCTTTATCAAGGGCACTGATAGTTGATCCATTCTGGGTAGAAAAAGTGTGTAATGGTAAAAAGCCTGAGAAATGTATATTTTGCTATACATGCGTAAAAAATGTCTTTTACGGATTTTTAGTAAAATGTTCGGTGAATAAAGAAGTAGGTAATGAGCGCTTTATAAGGAATTATTCTCCTGTATGAGAGATGAAAATTGAAAAAAATAGAAATCTATGATAATCTTTTCAAAATATGGAGTTAGATAGTTATAACATTCCTCAGCATATAGCCATAATTATGGACGGAAATGGGCGATGGGCAGAAAAGAAGGGGTTAAATAGAATAGATGGGCATAAAAAGGGAATAGAGAGTGCTAGGGAAATTGTTAAAGAATGTAGAAGGATCGGGGTTAAGATTCTAACTTTATATACCTTTTCTTTAGAAAACTGGAGGAGGCCTAAGAATGAAGTAGATGCTTTAATGGAGTTGTTAAAAGAATATCTTATGATTGAACTTAATGAGTTAGTAGAGAATAATATAAGATTAAATGCTATAGGTAGTCTTGAATTCCTTCCAAGTGGTGTTGTAGAGGTTTTAGAAAAGGTTATTAAAGAAACAGAGAAGAATGATGGAATGATATTGAACTTGGCCTTGAGCTATGGAGGAAGAAAGGAGATAATAGAAGCTATAAAGAAGCTATTTAATGATTATGAAAGGGGCCTTATAAATGTTTCAGATATTACAGAAAAAGAATTTTCCAGATATTTATTTACAAAGAATCTTCCAGATCCTGATCTTCTTATAAGAACAAGTGGAGAATATAGAATAAGTAATTTCCTTTTATGGCAGATGGCTTATAGTGAAATATATTTTACAGAGACCCTATGGCCTGATTTTGCAAAGGAAGAATTAATTAAAGCAATAATAGAATATCAAGCAAGAGAGAGAAGGTTTGGTTTAACAAGTGAGCAGATTCTTAAGAAGAGGAGATAATACCCAAATAAAAAGAATAATTACAGCTCTTATATCATTGCCTATATTATTAGAGATAATAATTTATGGAGGAAGGTTATATTTTTCTATATTAATCTTTTTATTTGTCCTATTGGGACTAAGAGAATTTTGTTCTATACTTCTACCAAAAGATTTAAGATTGAAGATACTTCCGATATTAATGGGACCTATTATATCCTATTCTATATATTTAAAAGATTATAATTTTACTCTCTTTCTTCTATCATCTTATACTATTATCCTATTCCTTTTATATCTTTTCAGAGCCGAGGATATGGCTAAAAATATACATCAAATAGGTGTTTTAATAATAGGAATAATATATATACCAATATTGTTTTCTTATTTGATACCATTAAGAGATATGGGTTATAGATGGGTTCTCTTGTTGCTTACAATAATATTTTTATGTGATACGGGGGCATTATATACAGGTATGCTTATCGGAAGGCATAAATTATATCCTTCTATAAGTCCTAATAAAACTTTAGAAGGAGCTGTTGGAGGGATATTATTTGGTATAACTGCTGCGGTTTTATCAAAATCTATATTCTTTAATCAATTGGAGGTTAAAGATGCTATATTTTTAGGATTTTCCCTATCTATATTAGGACAATTAAGCGATCTAAGTGAATCAATGGTCAAGAGGATTGGAGGAGTTAAAGATTCTGGTAAATTCTTCCCGGGTCATGGAGGGGTTTTAGATAGAATAGATAGCCTGTTGTTTACATCACCATTCTTATACTATTATGTTACTCTCAGGATGGGAGGGGGTTATTGAAAAATATTGTAATACTTGGGTCAACAGGTTCTATAGGTATGAATACCTTAGATGTTGTTGATAGATTTAGAGATAGGTTTAATGTATTAGCTATTTCAGCTAAGAGTAACATAAAATTATTAAAGGAACAGATATTAAGATTTAATCCAAGATTTGTGGCTGTGTATGAAAAGGATGCTGCAAAACTGCTTAAAGAGAACATATCAAATAAGGTAGAAGTATATCATGGATTAGAGGGACTTAATAAAATTGCGACCTTAAAAGATGCGGATCTGGTAGTATCAGCTATATCAGGATCTCAAGGTTTAATACCTACATGGGAAGCTATAAGAGCAAAAAAAAGAATAGCATTGGCTAATAAAGAGATACTTGTAATGGCTGGTAATATTATTATGGAGGAGAGTAGAAAAAATGGAGTTGAGATAATACCTATAGATAGTGAGCATAGTGCTATATTTCAATCATTATTAGGACATTCAAAAAAGGATATAAGAAGAATAATTCTCACAGCATCAGGGGGGCCATTCTATAATTATCCATATGAAAAGCTTAAAAATGTTACACCAGAGGAAGCAATTATTCATCCAAGGTGGAACATGGGTAAGAAGGTATCAATAGATTCTGCTTCCCTTATGAACAAAGGATTGGAGGTTATAGAGGCAAGATGGCTCTTTAATATAGAACCGGACAAAATAGATATAAATATCCATCCAGAAAGTATTGTCCATTCAATGGTAGAATATAGAGATGGCTCTGTTATTGCTCAACTTGGAATTCCAGATATGAGAGGTCCCATATCCTATGCTATATCCTATCCGGAAAGATTAGATATTAATCTCCCATCATTAAATCTATTTGAAATAAAGAAACTTACATTTTTTAAGCCTGATAAAGAGAGATTTCCCAATATTGAACTGGCATATAGAGCGCTCAAAGAGGGGAATGGTATGTGTATAGTTTTAAATGCCGCAAATGAAATAGCTGTTGAATCATTCTTAAATAGGATGATAAAATTTACCGAGATATATATTATAATAAAAAGGGTTATGGATATATATAAAGAAGACGCTAAAGAAGTTAATAATATTAATAAGATATTAATGATAGATAAATGGGCAAGAGAAAAGGCAAAAGATGTTATATCCTATGTTGGAGTATATAGGTGATTTCAATAATATCTCCAATAGTTGTAATAGGGATACTTATATTTGTTCATGAATTGGGGCATTTTATAGTTGCAAAATGGTTTAAGATAGGAGTGTTAAAATTTTCCCTTGGATTTGGACCAAAGATATTTGGATTTAAGATAGGAGATACAGAATATTTAATATCCTTGATACCCCTTGGTGGATATGTAAAAATGCTTGGGGAATTGCCGGGAGAAGAAATCAGAGAAGATGAAATCCATAAATCTTTTTCACATAGACCTCTATTAGATAGGTCATGTGTGGTTATTGCTGGACCAATATTTAACATATTATTCGCAGCATTAATCTTTATATTTGTTAATATATACGGAATTCCCACATTAGCACCTAAAGTCGGTGAGGTTAAGAAGGGTTTCCCTGCCTATGAATCCGGCATTAAGAGCGGTGATACAATCGTTTCTATTAATGGGATAAAGGTATCTATATGGGAGGAGATTTCAAAGATAATAAAGAAGAATAAAAATAATCCTTTGATTATAATTGTAAATAGAGATAATAGATATATAGAGTTTAAGATTCTTCCGAAACTTGTAAATAGTAATAATCTGTTTGGTGAGGAAATAAAAACCTATATTATAGGGATTTCACCCTCTAATGAGATTATAATTAAGAGATATGGTCCTTTCAATGCATTGTTGAGAGGTATTGAACAAACATGGAATATAACGAAACTAACTATATTAACTATAATTAAGCTTATAGAAAGGGTTGTTCCTGCAAAAACTCTTGGTGGTCCTATATTAATTGCAAAAATTGCGGGTGAATATGCAAAGGTTGGTATATTGAATCTTTTACTATTTTTAGCATTATTAAGTATAAATCTTGGTATACTTAATCTTTTACCTATACCGATACTGGATGGAGGATACCTATTGTTATTTTCTATAGAGTTTATTCTGGGTAGACCATTGAGTATGAAAAATAGAGAGATTATTCAACATATAGGGTTCTTTTTAATTATGTTACTAATACTATTTGCATTCTATAATGATATTATGAGGATATTTTCATAATGAAGGTATTGGCTCTTGATACATCTACAATTGAAGGAAGTATAGCTGTTCTGGATGAATACAATCTTATAGCAGAATATTTTACAGATATAAATTTAACACATTCTGAAAGAGTTTTACCAATGATTATTTCTGTGCTTGATATGTTAGGCTTAATACTTGATGATATAGATGGATTTGCCATAGGTATTGGACCTGGTTCATTTACCGGATTAAGAGTAGGGCTATCAATAGTTAAAGGATTGTCTTTTGCTACTAATAAGCCGGTTATGCCAGTATCTACACTCGATGCTTTAGCAATGAATATAACTTTCTCTCCATACCTCATATCACCAATATTGGATGCCAAAAGGGGAGAAATATATACAGCACTTTATAGATGGGATAAAGGGATTAAGAAGCTTACAGATGATTTACTTATAAAGCCTGATATATTTATTAGAAGAATAAAGGAAAAGGTCATATTTGTAGGAGATGGAATAAGAGTGTATAAAGATTTTATAAAGGAGAGACTTAGTGATCTTGCTCTATTTCCTCCATTAAACCTGATTAATCTGAGAGCATCAAATATTGGTCTATTAGGAATGGAGTTATTAAAAAATGATATAGAGTATGATGTAGATAGTCTTTCACCAAGATATCTTACCCCCCCTCCAGGGGAGATTAAAGGAGGTAGAACATGAAGGATGAGATATTATCTTATAGATTGATGGATGAAAATGAGGAATTTAGAAAGCTTATGGAAGAACATATTAAATTTGAGAAAATAATTGAAGAGTTTAATAAGAAGCCCTATTTGACCCAGGAAGAGTATATAGAGAAAAAGAGAATTCAAAAGTTGAAATTAGCAGGGAAGGATAAGATGGAGGCTATATTAGAGTCTTATAAGAAAGGATTGGTAAACAAATGAAGAGTGAGGAGATAAAAACAGGATTAGATAGAGCGCCACACAGGTCTCTCCTTTTTGCTACTGGTATATCAAAAAAGATCTTAGATAAGCCATTTATTGGCATCGCAACAAGTTTTACTGATTTAATCCCCGGTCATATAGGTATGAGAGATTTAGAGAGGCATATAGAAAACGGGATTCATGCTGGAGGAGGATATCCTTTTATATTTGGGATTCCGGGTATATGTGATGGTATAGCTATGGGGCATAGAGGAATGCATTATTCACTGCCCTTAAGAGAACTTATTGCTGATTCAGTAGAATCTGTTGCATATGCACATTCATTAGATGGTCTTATTCTTTTGACAAATTGTGATAAGATAACCCCGGGAATGATTATGGCATTGGCAAGGATTAATATACCATCTGTCGTTGTGACAGCTGGGCCTATGATCTCAGGAAGGTATAGGATGGGAAGATTATCATTTGTGAGGGATACATTTGAAGCCTTAAATAGATATAGAAAAGGGGATATTGACTTTAAGGAGCTCGAAGCTCTTGAAATATCCGCCTGTCCTGGGTTTGGTTCATGTCAAGGATTATATACTGCAAATACAATGAATTGCCTTACGGAGTCCTTAGGTTTATCACTTCCTGGATGTGGAGCATCATTAGCTGTATCTGCTGAAAAGAGAAGAATAGCCTATGAGAGCGGAATAAGAATCGTTGAGCTTGTTAAAGAGAATATAACTCCTGATAAAATTTTAACTCCTGAATCCTTTGAAAATGCTATAAGGGTTGATATGGCTCTTGGGGGATCGACGAACACAATACTTCATCTAACAGCTATTGCCCATGAGAGGGGCGTTGATCTTCCATTGGAACTATTTGATAAAATAAGTATGAATACACCAAGGCTTACTAATATAAGACCTGTGGGAGATTATTTTATGGAAGATTTTTATTATGCTGGTGGAGTAGTTGGATTGCTCTATAGATTGAGAAATAAGCTTAAGAATACTTTAACTGTTTCTGGTAAAAATATCTTGGATATCGCTGATTCATGTGAGTTTGTAGATGATGAGATTATAAGGGATCTGGATAATCCTTACAGTAGAGAAGGAGGAATTGCGATATTAAGGGGAAATGTGGCTCCAGATGGAGCTGTTGTAAAACAATCAGGAGTAAGTGAAAGTATGATGAGATTTGAAGGAAAAGCAAAAGTCTATGATTCTGAGGATGAGGCAATGCTGGCTATAAAAGAAAGAGAAATAACGTCCGGGGATGTAATTGTTATAAGATATGAGGGTCCCAAAGGTGGTCCTGGAATGAGAGAAATGCTTGCTATAACTGCTGCTATTATGGGGATGGGATTAGGAGAAAGGATAGCCCTTATAACAGATGGTAGATTTTCTGGTGGTACAAGGGGACCATGTATAGGGCATATATCCCCTGAAGCGATGGAAGGTGGTCCAATCGCTGTTATAGAGGATGGTGATATAATTTTAATAGATATACCAAATAGAAAAATAGAAGTAAAATTAGATGAAAATATTATAAAGAAACGTTTATCTGAATGGGAACCGCCAAAACCAAAGATAGACAGAGGATATTTAGGAAGATATTCAAAAATAGTGTCATCCGCAAATAAGGGTGCTATAATATTATGACTATGAAGTTAACAGGAGCTGAAATATTTATTCAATCACTTATTAATGAAGGAGTTGAGGTTATATTCGGCTATCCTGGAGGAGTGGTATTGGGCATATATGATGCTCTCTTTGATTCTCCAATAAGACATGTCTTAACAAGGCATGAACAGGGAGCATCTCATGCCGCTGATGGATATGCCAGAGCAACAGGCAAGGTAGGTGTATGTATTGCAACATCAGGACCCGGTGCAACAAATTTAGTTACAGGCATTGCTACAGCATATATGGATTCTGTTCCTATAGTTGCTTTTACAGGACAGGTTCCTACATCTATAGTTGGGACCGATGCTTTTCAGGAGGCTGATATCGTTGGTATAACAAGACCGATTACAAAACATAATTATCTTGTTAAAGATGTCAATGAGATGGCAAAAACAATAAAGGAAGCATTTCATATAGCGAGGACCGGGAGACCCGGTCCAGTATTGATTGATTTACCAAAGGATGTTATAGCTTCTTCTACTGATTTCAAATATCCTCCAAGGGCTGATTTGCCGGGGTATAATCCTACTTACTCAGGTAATATAGGCCAAATTATAAGAGCATGTAAAGAGATTATTAAGGCAAAAAGACCTGTCATATATGGCGGTGGTGGTGTAATAATATCCCAAGCTACTGAAGAGCTTAAGGAATTGGCAGAAAAGCTACAGATTCCTGTTACAACAACATTGTTAGGTTTGGGAGGATTCCCTGCGGATAATCCATTATTTTTGGGCATGCTCGGGATGCATGGAACATACTATGCAAATATGTCAGTAACAAATTCAGATTTACTCATAGCTATTGGTACAAGATTTGATGATAGAGTTACAGGTAAAATTGATGAATTTGCTCCTAATGCATCAATAATCCATATAGATATTGACCCTTCAGCAATAAGTAAGAATATCAAAGTCCATATACCTATTGTTGGTGATGCAAAGGATGTTTTAAGAAAAATGTTAAATGAGCTTGATAGACATGAAGAGCAATGGCAAGCGGTAAGGAAAGATTGGCTTAAACAGATAAACTACTGGAAGGAGAATTATCCATTAACCTATATAAATAGCAATAGGATTATAAAGCCTCAATATGTAATTGAGAAAATATGGGAAATTACAAGAGGAGAAGCTATAGTAGCAACAGAGGTTGGGCAAAATCAGATGTGGGCAGCTCAATTCTATAGGTTTAATTATCCAAGAAGACTTATTTCTTCTGGAGGATTAGGGACAATGGGATATGGATTCCCTGCAGCTATAGGTGCGCAGATAGGATGTCCTGATAAGATAGTATTTGATATAGCAGGAGATGGAAGCTTTCAGATGAATATTCAGGAGCTTGCAACTGCTGTTCAGAATAGGTTGCCTATTAAGATTGCAATAATTAATAATCAATTCTTGGGTATGGTTCGCCAATGGCAGGAGCTTTTTTATGATAGAAGATATTCAGAGACATGCCTTGCGAACTCTCCAGATTTTGTCAAGATAGCAGAAGCTTATGGTGCTGTTGGATTGAGAGCAGAGGCCCCAGATGAAGTTGTACCCGTATTAGAGGAAGCATTGTCAATAAATGATACTCCCGTAGTAATAGATTTTGTTGTGGATAGGGAGGAGAATGTATATCCTATGGTTCCAGCAGGTAAGAGTATAAGCGATATGCTGGTGGGACCATCAAGAAAGAGTGAAAAGAAGTTGAGGGCGGTGAAATAATATGTTTCATACAATATCATTATTAGTTGAAAATAAATTTGGTGTCTTGGCAAGAATTGCCGGATTGTTTAGTGGTAGAGGCTATAATATTGAAAGTCTTTCTGTTGGAGAGACTATAGATCCAAATATCTCAAGGATGACTATTTCTGTGAGAGGCGATGATCATGTAATAGAACAGATCACAAAGCAGTTAAACAAACTTATAAATGTTATTAAAGTACAAGATTTAACTGGAGAAGACTTCGTAGAAAGGGAAATGGTCTTAATAAAGGTATTTGCGGATGATCCTTCTAAGAGAGCTGAAGTATTGAGGATTGTAGATATATTTAGAGGTAAGATAGTAGATGTTGGAAGAGATACATATACAATAGAGCTCACTGGTGATGAAAATAAGATAGAAGCTATTATAGAGTTGTTGAAACCTTTAGGAATTAGAGAAATTGCAAGAACTGGTAAGGTAGCGATATTAAGAGAAGATAAGAAAAAAGGTGCTAAAAGGAAAAAAGTTTTAGAAGACGGTATACCAAATGAGGAGAAAATAAGAGTAATATTTAGAAGCGAATTAAAAAGATTTATGAATGAAGCTAACAATAAAAATAAATAGGGAGGTATTAATGAAGATATATTACGATAGAGATGCGGATTTAGAGGTTCTTAAAGGGAAAAGGATAGCTGTGATAGGATATGGTAGTCAAGGACATGCTCATGCAAATAATTTGAGGGATAGCGGTATGAATGTTGTAGTTGGTCAGAGAGAAGGGGGGGGTAGCTGGAATAAAGCAAAAGAAGCAGGATTTGATGTAATGAAAGTTTCTGAAGCAGCTAAAGTTTCTGATATATTAATGATTCTTGTTCCTGATGAGAATCAGTCCTATGTATATAAAGAAGAAATTGCTCCTAATATGAAGGATGGAGCTTATTTGGCTTTCGCCCATGGCTTCAATATTCATTATGGACAGATCGTTCCACCTTCTACCTGTAATGTATTTATGGTAGCGCCAAAGGGACCAGGACATCTTGTTAGGCATGAGTTTAATAGAGGTGGTGGGGTTCCAATGTTATTAGCTGTTCACCAAGATCCTTCAGGGAATACAAGGAATATTGCCTTAGCTTATGCAAAGGCTATTGGTGGGGGAAGGGCAGGCATAATTGAAACAACATTTAAGGATGAGACAGAAACAGATCTATTTGGTGAACAGACCGTTCTCTGTGGAGGAATTACTTCTTTGATATTAGCTGGTTATGAGACCCTTGTAGAAGCAGGTTATCCTTCTGAGTTAGCATACTTTGAATGTCTTCATGAACTTAAGCTTATTGTAGATCTTATACATGAGGGTGGTATATCTAATATGAGGTATTCTATAAGTAATACCGCTCAATATGGTGACTTAACTCGAGGATCAAGGGTAATAAATGAAGATACTAAGAAAGAGATGAAAAAGATATTAAAGGAGATCCAATCAGGAGAGTTTGCGAAGGAATGGATATTAGAAAATATGGCTAATAGGCCAGTATTTAATGCTTTGACAAAAAGATGGGAAGATCATCCGATTGAGAAAGTAGGGGAAAGACTGAGAAGTATGATGCCATGGCTTAAAAAGGATAGATTAGTTGATAAATGAAGTGGAGTTCATATCCTATATTAACAGATGGTCTCCCTTTTGTAGTCTTTACTTTATCTTTAACAATAATGTTCGTTTTTTTTAAATTTATAGCTTTATCTATAATATTTTTCATAATAACCTTATTTATGATAATATTCTTCAGAAATCCAAAGAGAGAGATCCCATCGGACGAGAATGCTATAATATCACCTGCTGATGGGAAAATAATTGAAATTAAAGAAGAATTTGAAGATAGATATATTAAAGATAAAGTACTAAAAATATCTATATTTATGACTCTATTTAATGTTCATGTAAATAGAGCCCCGGCTACTGGAAAGATACTGGATATAAAATATTTTAAAGGGAAATTTCATTCTGCAAATATTAAAAAAGCGTCAGAGGAAAATGAAAAAAATATTATACTTATGGATGTAGGTAAAAAAAGAAGATTGCTTTTTATTCAGATAGCTGGTATGATTGCAAGAAGAATAAGGTGTTATGTTAAAGAAGGAGATTTACTTTTAAAAGGGGAACCATATGGAGCTATACTTTTTGGATCTAGGGTTGAATTATACTTACCAACCGATGTTAAACTTAAAAGGGCAAAAGGAGAATGGGTAAAAGGAGGAGAGACAATAATAGGGTATTTTCAGTAAGAAGTAAGAGAAGATCAAATATGGGAAGGGGGGTATATTTACTTCCTAATATTCTTACATCAGCAAGTCTATTTTCAGGGTTTTTTTCTATAATATCCACATTTAAGGGAGATTATATACCTGCATCCATAGCTATCCTGATAGCTATACTTTTTGATGGAATGGATGGAAGAATTGCGAGACTGACACATACTACAAGTAGGTTTGGAGTAGAATACGATTCTTTATCAGACCTCATCGCCTTTGGAGTAGCTCCGGCTCTCTTAATATATCTTTGGGCTTTAGTCCCCTTTGGAAGATGGGGATGGTTAGCTGCATTTTTATATGTTATATGTGGAGCTTTAAGGCTTGCCAGGTTTAATGTTTCTGTGAGTAATACAGATATTAGATATTTTAAAGGGCTTCCGATACCTGGGGCGGCAGGAATGATAGCAACCACTATACTTATTTTCCATCATATAGGAAAGAGTGAGATACATAAAAATATAATAATACTTTTTCTTATTTATATATTAGCCTTTCTTATGGTAAGTAATATAAAATTTAATAGTTTAAAGAGTCTTAATATAGCCAAACAAAAGCCATTTAATAATCTTGTTATTGTAATACTATTATTTATTATAGTAGCTTCTGAACCATCTATAATGCTATTTATTATCTCATTAGCCTACGTAATATCTGGGCCGTTAAATATTCTTATAACTCTGTCCAGAAACAAAACAAAGAAGTTAGAAAGGCAGCAATTTTCGGCAAACCCATGAATTTCTTATAACTATGTTCTATGTTTAACTCACACTTAGAATATTGAACATTGACCCCAGAACATAAAACTTTATACTTCCGTACTTCTGCACTAATTTTGTTTATCTGGTTGATTTAGTCTATTTCGTCTGTCCTCTGTCATCTCTCTTCAAAACATCACTCATGCATGTCCAATATACTTATCTTTAGCCACTTCTTAGTAGAAATATCTGCTTCCGCTCTTTTACTAATTTTATAACCCAGAATCCATATTATTCTCTCTTCTGATAGAAGGAGCGGTATGTTCCTTCTTATTCTCTTAGGTATCTTATTGTCTATGAAATATTTCTTTACTTTTTTACCATCTTTTAATCTGTCTCCTTCTCTAAAGTTCCTCACAACAAGAGGAAATTTTAGCTTATCATGGTCAAAATAAGCAATATTATTAGACTTTGAACTATTATGAATATCCTTTTTTTGAACAAATTCTGTTACTATTTTTATATCCAATTCTTTAATAAATGTTAAACCAGGTATATTAAGATTATACTCAAAATATATAGGTTCCCTATAATATCTATTGTTTGCTACAATAATTTTATTATATTCCTTCTCAACAAATATATTATCTGGTAATATTATCTTTCCATTCCTTTTAAGTCTAATTACTGAATCTATATGTAAATAGTTTATCTTTCTTAAATTTCCCTTTATTCTATTTATAGCATGCCTGATAATCCTTCTCTGAAGTCCTATATGAAGATTTGAGATCATATTAATATCTAAAACTAAATGACGCTCATTTTCCTCAATAATAAAATCTGTGAACATCTTTTTTGTTATATTATTTAGGTATTCATCCTCATCTCTAAGTATATATGATATTCTATTCAGATCATCTACAATATTTGGATTATACTTGTTCTTTATAAGAGGTATTAATTCCATTCTTATACTATTTCGGAGATATATGTTCTTTAAATTGGAACTATCATTAATATATACTATACCTTTACTTTTTGCAAATTCCTCAATATCAGATCTCTTTACCTCTATGAGAGGTCTTATATATTTGTCCCTCACTGGGGGGATACCCTTTAGTCCTCCTGAACCAGAACCTCTAAATAACCTCATCAATACTGTTTCGGCCTGATCATCATAATTATGCCCCAATGCAATCTTATTGGCATTATACCTTTCTGATAGTTCCTCAAAGAATGAATATCTTATAGTTCTTCCCCTTTCCTGAACAGAGCCTCCCTTTAAATTTTTTACAGATTTTATCTCCAATGGATATGAATATTTATCTGCAAGTTCTTTAACAAACATAAGATCCCTATAAGACTCTTCTCCTCTTAATCCATGATCTACATGGGCTAATATTATAGAAATATTAAATTCGTTTTTTATTTCGTTTAATATATAGAGAAGGATTACAGAATCAACTCCACCTGATACCCCGACTATTACTGTATCATTCTTACTAAGCATATTATATTTTTCAATAGTCCTTTTTACTCTTTTAATAAGCATATTTTAATTATAGCATAATTGATTTCTGTAGTTTTTGAGAATTTTTTTGTCTTTATATGAACATTAATCTTAAGGGACCTGGTCTCAACATTCAATATTTCTATTATTCAATTTCTTCCCTTACTCTATTTATTATACTTAAATCTCCTTATCTTGCAGATTGAGAATATACTCTATTAAATCAGATGATTTAAAGAAATAGAAGATTTAGATATAGGATTACCTAAATTAGAAATAGAAATAGATGAGCTTCTTGATGGAACCGTAACATATAAACCGAGTATCAGAGTGAGAGGGGAAGTGAACGATATGCTTCAGTACCTCAGCATGTACGAAATGATATACATGTTTCCCCTGCATATGAGGCAGCAGTAAAAGAGATGAGAAGTAAAAGAGAGAAACATTCCTTCTTTTTACTATTTAACATTCTAACTCTTCAACATTTAAAGAAGCGATTAGATATTTAATATTATCTATATCATTTTCTTTTAAATATTCTTCGATTCCATCTATTATGTCTATTGTCACTCTCGGATTTATGAAATTTGCTGTTCCAACCTCTATAGCGGTTGCTCCTGCAATAAGGAATTCAAGAACATCTTCATAATCCATTATCCCTCCTATTCCTATAACAGGTATATTAACTTCTTTTGCTACTTTCCATACCATATGTAAAGCAATAGGCTTAATTGCAGGTCCTGAAAGTCCTCCAGTGACAGTTGAAAGTTTCGGCTTTCTATTTTTTATATCAATTGCCATACCAGTAATACTATTTATAAGAGAAAGAGCATCCGCACCAGACCACTCTGCACTCTTTGCAATATCAACCACATTTCCAACATTTGGAGATAGTTTAACTACTAGTGGAATCCTTGTCGATCTCTTAACAATACTTACAAGCTTTGAGACAATTTTGGGATCATTACCAAAAGACAAACCACCCTTCTTAACATTAGGGCACGATATATTCATCTCAAGCAAATCTATTCCGCCAATATCATCAAGTCTTTCTGCCATTTCCTGATACTCTTCTATACTTTCCCCAAAAAAATTTATTATCTTTGGGACATCTATACTTTTTAAGAAGGGGAGCTTATCTTCTAAAAATTTCTTTAGACCTATATTCTGAAGACCTATAGAATTAAGCATTCCTGCAGAGACTTCTACTATTCTTGGAGGTGGATTACCTGCTCTTGGATTTATAGACAGCCCCTTTATTACAACAGCTCCCAATCTATTAATATCAATTAAAGAAGAGAACTCTTCCCCATATCCAAAACAGCCTGAAGCAGCTATTACAGGATTTTTTAACTTAACTCCACCTATATTTACTTCAAGACTTACCATAATATTTCATTTCCGTTAAATATTGGACCATCCTTGCATACAAGTTTATATCTATTTATATTTTTTACTTTTACAACACAACCAAGACAGACTCCCATACCACATGCCATTGAACTCTCCAAAGAAACCTGACAGAGAATATTATACTTCCCCGCTATTTCAGAAACTTTCTTAAGCATCTCATTTGGACCACATGCAAATATTGTTGACTTCGAAGAAACTCTCTTTTCTAAGAGATCTGTTACCATCCCTTTTATTCCTAAACTTCCATCTTCTGTAGAAATTTCAACAGAATAACCCATCTTTATATATTTATCGATAGGCATTATATCTGCCTCTTTCTTACCCCCAATTAATAAATAAGTATCTTTTATACCACTAATTCTTGATATGCTTCCTGCTAAAAGATTTAAAGAAGCAATTCCAATACCCCCTGCTACTAATATAGGAGTTTCTATATCATTTTTTATAATAAATCCATTACCAAGAGGACCCAATATATGAATAGGGTCCCCTTCTCTCAAATCTTTCATAATATCCGTTCCTTTCCCGACTATTTTATATAAAATTTCAATTACCTCATTATCAACATTGTATATACTAAATGGTCTTCTCAAGAATGGATCAATTCCGTTTCTTATCCTTATCATTAAGAACTGTCCTGGCTTATAACTTAGGAATCTCTTATCAATAGTTAAACCCATAATATAATAACTGGGTTTAATCATTTTATTATAGACTATCTTGGAAGCTAATTGATGCATCTTTAAAATTAAAAGCCATTATAATGGCATCTTCTCCATTATCCATATAATAATGGGGTCTGATTCCCAATGAGACAAATCCAAGCCCCTCATACAGTTTTATAGCTGGGATGTTTGAAGACCTTACTTCTAAATATATATCTTCAACATTTTTTATAAGAGAGCATTTTAAGGCATAAATAAGTAATTTTCTGCCTATTCCCTTCCTTCTAAAATATGGATGAACAGCTATATTTAATATATGTGCCTCATTGCATACTATCCAGAATATGATATATCCGACAACAATTTTACATCCTTCTATCTTAGTCTTTGCAACAAAGCTATAGGATACTTCATTCCTTAATTCATTTAAAAAGCTACTCTTAGACCATGGAGAGATAAAAGACAGTTTTTCAATATTTACTATTTCGTTAATATCTTTTTCTTGCATCCTTGAGATTTTAACATCCATCTATACTTCTATCTCTGTTAAAGGAATCTTTGAAGATTCTTTAGGTATAACTACAATTCCTGACTCTGTCACAAAATATTCTTTCCTATCTTTCTCTAAATCGTATCCTATTACACTATCTGGAGGTATTTTAACATTTTTATCTATTATAGCTTTTTTTATCTTAGCCCTTCTTCCAATATCAACTCCTTCCATCAATATAGACTCCTTTACCTCACTATAACTATGAATAAACACATTCCTTCCCAATACAGAATCTTGGACCAATCCACCACTTATTATATCTCCCTCACATACAATAGAATTTACTGCTATACCCATCCTACCATTTTCGTTAAATACAAACTTAGCAGGAGGATCATAATAATGAGCAGTATGTATTGGCCATTCTTTGTTATACAAATTAAATTGAGGCTTAATAGATCTTAAATCCATGTTAACCTCATAATAGGCATCTATTGTGCCTATATCCCTCCAATAATAACTTTCTTCATTATCTGCGGTTGCAGGGATTTTGTTTTTTCTAAAATCATATGCAAATACCTGCTTATTACCACATAGCCTTGGCAATATATCTATACCAAAATCATGCTTTGAATTCCTTGAAGCATCTTCAACAAGCTGTTCTATTAAAAATTTTCTGTTAAACATATAATTACCCATAGAAACAAGGGTTAAACCAGGATTACCAGGAATAGATTTAGGATTTTCTGGTTTCTCTTCAAATCCTATAATTCTCCAATCTTTATCAACCTCTATAATGCCAAATCCCTTTGCCTCATTTATCGGTAAAGGAAGCGCTGCAACTGTTAATAGAGCATTCCTTTCTATATGATAGTTTATCATCTGACTTATATCCATTTTATATATATGATCTCCTCCAAATACTGCTACAATATCTGGATTGGCATTATCTATTAAATGAAGATTCTGATATAAGGCATCTGCTGTTCCTCTATACCAATTATTATCGATTCTCATTTGGGCTGGAACCGGTGTTATAAAGTAGTTTTTCATTAAATGACTCATATTCCAAGCATTCCTCAAATGCTCTAATAACGATTGGGCTTTAAACTGAGTTAAGATATATATAGAATATATACCAGAATTTACAAAATTGCTTAATACAAAGTCTATTATCCTATATTTTCCTCCAATAGGAACTGCAGGTTTTGCCCTATCCTTAGTGAGGGGATAGAGCCTAGTCCCTTTCCCTCCAGCCATAATTACACCTAAAAATTTTTTCCTGCTTTTTATCATAATAATTTCTATATAATATTATTGTTTACAAATTCTTTCCCTCTTAAAATTCTATTTATAGTTCTCTCTTTACCCAGAGCTTCCATAACTTCATATATACCTGGACTAATTGTTCTACCTGTGAGCACTATTCTAATAGCCTGGGCTATATCAACGAGTTTTATACCTACATTAGTTGATATATCTTTAAATATATTTTCTATATTTTCAATAGTATAATTATCCATCTCTCTCAGTCTACTTATAAATATTTCAAATATCTTTATAACCTTGTCTCTATTTTTAAGATATTTTTTAACACCCTTCTCTTCATATTTAATATTTTCTTTAAAATAAAAATCACCATAATCAACCATTTCAGCAAGTGTCTTACATCTTTCTTTTAGAGTAGCTACTACCTTAATCAGATAGTCATCATTATCAAACTTATAACCTTTTCTTTCAATGAAGGGAATAAGGAGTTTTACTAAATTCTCATTTTCTGATTCTTTTATATAATGAGAATTTAACCATAATAGTTTCTCAGGATTAAATATAGCTGCAGACTTGCCAACATTCTCAAGGGAAAATTTTTCTATTAATTCATCAATATTAAAAATTTCCTGATCCCCAAAAGACCACCCGAGTCTTACAAGATAGTTAACAATTGCCTGAGGTAAATATCCCATTTCCTTATATGCTATTACAGACGTTGCTCCATGTCTTTTACTCAATCTTGTTTTATCAGAACCCAAGATCATAGGAACGTGGGCAAATTCTGGAATGGGATAATTTAAAGCTTTATATAGATATATCTGCTTTGGAGTATTATTTATATGATCATCTCCTCTTATTATATGGGTTATTCCCATCTTTGCATCATCTACAACAACCGCAAAGTTATATGTTGGTAGACCATCAGATCTCTGAATTATAAAATCATCAATATCGGAGTTATTAAATATTATTTTTCCTTTTATAAGATCATTAATTTTTGTAATGCCTTCCTCTGGAGCTCTAAATCTAATAGCAGCAGGTTTATTACTCTTATTTATCATTAAATTCCTACATCTCCCATCATAACCAGGTTTTTTACCCTGAGATATCGCAACCTTTCTTCTTTCTTCAAGTTCTTCTGGGGTACAATAACAATAATAGGCATTACCTTTATTTAGAAGATATTCTACACATTCTCTGTATATATCCATCCTCTCTGATTGGAAATAGGGACCTTCATCCCAGTATAAACCCAGCCATTCAAGGCTACTAATAATCGCATCTACGTACTTTGATTGTGATCTTTCTTTATCTGTATCCTCTATTCTTAATATAAATTCTCCCTTATTATGTCTCGCAAACAGCCAGTTAAATATAGCCGTCCTTGCGCCTCCAATATGTAAATGTCCAGTAGGACTTGGGGCAAATCTTAATCTAAAATTAATATTACTCATTTAATAACAACCCCTGCATAGCCAACAACCTGATAATAATCACCAGAAACATCACCAGAAGTTCCATATTTTATAAGTTTACCCTTCTTAGCACCCATCTCCTTACAGGTGATTAGCATCACAGTAGCTGGGATATATCCACACATTGATATATTATATCTATGCACAGTTTCATATAATCCCTCTGGATTAAGATTTAACATCTCATCAATAGCTTTCTTATCTTTCTCTTCCGCAGATTTCTTGGATTCGTAATGGGTCATGTCAGAGCTTGCAATAATCAGTATTTTAGATGGATAATCTTTAATAGCAGATGCTAAGTCTTTTCCTAATTCTTCACATTCCTCATAGCTTAAATTCATTAACGTTATTGGAACCATCTGAAAATTTGATTTTAAATATTGGATAAAAGGGAGTTGAACTTCAAGAGAATGCTCTCTTAAATGGGCTCTATAGTCATTATTCAATATTTTGGCTCTATTCAATATAGTTTCAGCTAATTGTGAATTTATCTTAACATTTCCAAGAGGCATATTCCATTCTCCTGATACCATAATAGCTCCTCTTTCCCCTAATCCTGTGTGATTAGGGGAGATAATTATAACATTATCCGGTATATTAATGCTTGAAAATACTGCACCGGCAATCTTCCCCGAGTATATATAACCTGCATGTGGAGATAATGCTCCTAATACATCCTCTTTTTTAGTAGTTTCTACTATCAAAGACTTTAACTCTTTAACAAGAGATTCGTGACTCCCGGGGTAAAACCTATCAGCAACTACAGGTTCTCTTATCATTGTTTTATTCCCTCCTTTGATTAAATTTAAGGGGGAAAATCACTCCCTTACTCCTTACCAGGAAAGAATATAGAAATTATCTTCTAATTTCTATTTGCAATCCACTCACTAAAACTTATTATAGATTATATAATATTTAATAAATTTCTACAATAATCTTTAATCAGTTAATTGGAATTATTCCTTTTATTAAAAATTATGGAGATTTCTATTCTTATTATATCTGTTTTTTTGTTATCCATGTTTCATGGAAAATATTCCTAAATAAAAAAAGCTCCAAAGGTGACATCCTTTGGAGCTAGAAATCAGGGTAGGGTCAAACTTTTAAAACTTTTGAGGCCTGAGGACCTTTTGGCCCATCTTTAACTTCAAACTCAACTTCGTCACCCTCTTTCAAGGATTTAAATCCTTGTCCTTGGATAGATGAATAATGCACAAATACATCTTCACCAGAATCCTGCTCAATGAAACCATACCCTTTCTTATCATTGAACCACTTTACTCTACCACGCTTCATAAAACAAACATCCCTCCTTTACTAGAAAAACTATCGGATCAAAGATCCTTTTTTAAGGTATCATCAAAAAAATGTTTTGTCAAATACTTTTTAAAAAATTTTTTTATTTAAATTCATTAAAAATTTCAGAAAAGTCTTTTAAAATTCTTGCGGTCGCTCCCCATATTGTATGATTATTATAGATATAGTAAAAACCTTTTTCTTTTCTATTATCTATTTCCCATGTTCCTGCTTTAAGATTGTCTTTATTAATAATAAATGAGAGGGGAATTTCTATTATCTCCTGTATTTCGTTTTTATTTACATTCAATATAAATGGATAGTTAATTAAGGCGACAAATGGAGAGACAACAAATTTAGAGGTAATAGTAACTATGTCATCAAGTTTCCCTAATATATCAGAATGATTTATATTTAGTCCTATTTCTTCATATGTTTCTCTTATAGCAGTATCTATAAGAGAATTATCGGCTTCTTCGTATGCACCACCTGGAAACGATATCTGTGCTTTATGATAAAGCAATTTATCACTTCTTTTAGTTAAAATAGTATAGTAATTCCTATCCTTTTTATACAATATTATAAGTACAGCAGCCCTTCTAAGTGATCTATTCTTTATTTTATTCTTAGATCTTTGGGAGAGAATTTTTCTCATGAATTCCTTCATTCAGATAATTATTCATAATCGACAGGATGTTCTATATTCTTATGGGGGGCGAGTGCTACTAATAACTCTCTTAGACTTCCTATTATTCTGGCTATATTCCCTTGAAGTATAGGTATATCCATAGTTCTTAATTCTTTTGCTATCTTATACATTTTTTCTAAATCTTTAACAGCTTTATCTATATTATTCATCTAAATTCTCCTTATATCGAGCCCTTTTCCTCTTTCATCCTCCCATCTTTGAGGCTTAAACTCAAAATGTTTTACACCCTCTTTAGCAATAATAACTTTCATCCTTATACCTGTCCTATTATGCAACTCTTTTGATATAATATCTACTAATCCTACTTTTTTATTTTCTGGAACTTCTCGTTTAAATTCTAATAATACTACAGCTTCTTCCTTACCGCCTTCTCCTATGATAACTTTGCCATTATATTCTTCAATCTCGTTATATGCAAATATTACTTCATCAGTTGTCTGTGGCCATATATTAACCCCTTTTATCTTGAGCATATCATCATATCTTGATATTGTTCCAGCCTGAAATCCATTGAAAGGCCTACCACAGTTACATTCAGTATGAGACAAAAACATAACCCTATCGTTTGTAGCATATCTAACTACAGGAGATGCTTCCCTACCAAGAGTTGTAATAACAACCTCACCCCATTCTCCAGATTTAACAGGATCTCTTGTATCTCTATTCAACACTTCAACTATAGTATAATCTTCAAAAACATGCATAAATCCTCTTTTACCATCAGGAACAGCGCCTTTTTCACATGTACATCCAAGCAGAGTTTCCTGTTGGGTTGATCCATAGCCATCATGTAATGTTACATTCCATATATTCTCCATATCTATACCCCACTGTAGGGGGAAATTTTCGGTTACAACCCATATGCTTTCAAGGGATGAAAAGTCTTTTCTTATATCATAGCCGAGTTCTTTAGCAACTGCTGTCATTCTCATAAGATATGCTGGAGTAGCTAATACATGATTTACTTGAAACCTTTTCATAATTTCCAGGACACCAGGAGTATCATATAATACTGCCAGATTAAAGTTATTTACTCCCATCTGTCTAAATGCCTCATATGAGGTTGTTCCACCTGCGAAGGTAGCCATAGGGAACATTCCAACGGTTGTTTTTCCCTTTCTTACACCTATCCAATGAAGTCCATATGCCCAACAATGGCCCCCATACTCAAGGTCTGAATGAGTTAAACCATAAGCTTCCCTTCCCTTTCCAGATGTTCCACTTGTTAAATGGGTTAATATTATTTTTTCCTTTGGGACTCCAAGTCTTTTCCCATAAGGTGGGTTTTCTTCCTGATCCTTCATTATATCTGATTTACTCATTAAAGGTATTTTCTCTCTAAAATCATCCATGTTTGTTATATCTTCTGGTTTAACCCCGTATTTGTCAAACCTTTTTTTAAAAAACTGATTATTATTGTAAAGATATTCCAACTGATATTTTAATTTTTTAAACTGGATCTTCATTAGATCATTTCTTTTCATTGTTTCAATATGTGGATTGTAATAAGAAACCCTAACTGGTTTCCTCATATTGCCCCCTTAGGGAAATTTATTCCCCTTTAAAATTAGGTTTTCTCTTTTCAATAAAGGCTTTTAGGCCTTCTTTAAAATCATACGAAGTAAATAACCCTGAGAAGCATTGAGATTCAAAATCAAGTGCAGATTTAATATCCATATTAACGCCTACATTCATAACTTTCTTTATTCTCTTTATAGCTAAACGTGGCTTTTTACTGAGCTCAGTAGCAATATTCTTTGCTTCTTTAAGAAGATCTTCCGACGGAACAACCTTATTGACTAATCCTATCTCATAAGCTTCCTGGCCCGTTAACTGTCTTCCTGTGAAAACAAGCTCCTTTGCCTTTGCTAACCCTATCATCCTTGGAAGCTTCTGGGTCCCCCCTGCAGCAGGGAATGCCCCAAGATTTACCTCTGGAACCCCCAATTTTGCTCTCTCAGAGGCGATTATAATGTCACATGAGATGGCTAATTCCAATCCACCTCCAAGGGCGTATCCATCTATAGCTGCAATAACAGCCTTATCAAGATTTTCTATACTATTAAAAACCTCCTTTATCCACATTGTAAATTCATACGCCTCTTGGGATGTGGAAAGTGAGGATAAAGTAGTAATATCAGCTCCAGCAGAGAAATATTTCTCATTTCCTGTAATTATTAATGCTCCTATTTCCTTATCCTTTTTGACTACATTATCTATTATATCTTTAATCTCTTCGAGGAGCTTACTATTTAAGGCATTCATCCTTTCTGGTCTATTAAGTCTGACTATACCTATAGTATCTTCTTTCTCATATATAATTGTCTCATATTTAGAGAATCTTTCAGATTTCATATTAACCCCCTATTTATATTTAGATACTATTTCTTTTATCTGTAGGCTGTTTAGAACTTTCTTCTTTATTATTATTTTATTATCATTATTAATGATCTTCTTTGCCAGCTCAAGATATTCTTTAGCCTGCTCAGAATCTGGGAAAGACTGAACAACCGTTCTTTTTAAATTTTCTGCCTCTTGTACAATTTGAGATCTTGGAATATGATGAATAACTGGCAAACCTATTTCTCCAAAAACTTCCTCCACAATTTCCCTTTCGTGTTCAATTCCTCTCATATTATTTATTATACCTGCAATACCTACATCATGTGAACCTTCACTTGCTTTTGCCATGACACTTTCTACGATCTTCATAGCCTGAACCATAGGGGCTACTTCTCCACTAGTTACTATATAAGTCTGTGGGGTAAAATTAAGAGGAGTAGCAAATCCTCCACATACAGTGTCTCCTAAGACATCATATAAAACAAAGGTTATGCCAAATTCTTTAAATATGTTATATTTTTCTATAAATTGCAATGCTAAATGGACCCCTTTACCGGCACATCCCTTACCAGGTTTTGGTCCTCCACATTCTGTCCCATAGAGCCTTTCATTGTAATCTTTTGCTTCAAAAACAAGCTCTTTTAGCATTTTTAAATCAGGAGTAACTTTATTCCTTCTTCTTAACTCATCTAATACTGTGGGTTTTAACTCACCACATAAAGTGGATATCGAATCCCTTTTAGGATCACAGCCTATCTGATAAACTCTTTCTCCTAAAAGGACCAAAGAAGCACTTAAGTTGGATGAAACTGTTGACTTACCTATTCCACCTGTACCATAAATAGATATTCTTTTAGGCTTATCCCTTTCAACAGTGGTAGATGGTATCCTTTTCATATAATCCTGGCCGATATTACTTTCTATTCCATATTGACTTTTCTGGAAACTCATAAACATATCAAATAGATCGTTATAATCCTCTATAGGGGTTGGATTTAATTCCCTTGGGTTTTCATGAATATCCTTTGCAAGTTTTCTAAATATATCGGATATTCCAGAATCAGGGAGGACCTCGAGTAATGGGGCACCAAGACTCTCCGCTTTTTTAAATATATTACTGTCCCTTGGTATATAAACAAGCACAGGAACTTGGGTTGCCTTTGAAAATGCCTCAATAACCTCCTCCTCTCTTGGAACCCCTCTTAAATTAGCAATATACCCTCCCACTTTGACATTTGGATCTCCAATCCCACATACAGATTTAATAATATTATTTGCTGCATAGAGTGACATTAATTCTCCACTTGTAACAACAAAAACTCTTCTTGAGCCAGGTTGACGCATAGGTGTAGCGAATCCTCCACAAACCACATCTCCTATGACATCATATATTATATATCCAATCTCATCATAACCCTCTATTGCTTCACTATATTTTGATAGACTCTCAAGGGCTACAGGGAGACCTCTTCCAGCGCATCCAATCCCAGGCTTTGGTCCTCCTGTTTCTGTAATTATCATACCTTGAGATGTTTTCATTATTGCTTTTTTGATAGTTTTGCCATTCAGTTCTTCTTGCCTTGAAATATCAAGTATTGTAGATTCTATAGTATTTCCTTTATAAAAGTCCATAACACTGCTCTTTGGGGAGCAGCCAACTATCATTACCTTTTGATCTAATTCCATAAGAGCTACACCTAAATTTACAGCTATAGTAGACTTCCCAATTCCTCCTTTGCCATAAAATATAAGACTCTCTTTCTTATCATCTGCCATCTAAAAAACCTCCTTCTCCTTTTATTAATTCTTAATAAAAATTACCATTATTGATGGTTACTGTCAAGTTTTTAATGAGATTGGTGAGAATTATCTTTGAGTATTTATAAATATTCTCCTCTCTTTTATATACAGTCCGAACTTCATAATTAAATAACTATATATTTAAACTAACCATCTATTTAGATTGGTTAATATTATATATTATTAATATTTATTGTCAATAAAAAACTTGAGATATGTGATTACAATAACAAAATGTTAAAGATAATTACTAAATTAGTGGGTTAAATTTTTAATTGGGAAAACAACCATTTCTAAATTATATAATTCTTAAATTAATAAAAAATAGATATTATCTTTATTAAATTTTTTATCTCCATAATTTAAAGAGACTACTTCCTTCTATCCGCACAGATCACTTTCTTGTTACACGGAATGGATTTCAGGGTACCAATAAGAATGAAAGCTCTACTTCCGATTTCAAGCAGTCTCTTAATAATTTTTCAATAAGAACTTCTTACCACAGATTTTTATCAATACCTAACATGCTATTACCATCCACCTGATGCTCCACCTCCTCCAAAACCGCCTCCACCGCCACCTCCGAATCCTCCAAAACCACTGCCAAATCCTCCTCCACCACTCCATCCGTCTCTTCTAAATCCACCCATTGAGGAGGTAAAGAGAAGAAGTAGAAAAAGCCTTGGATACTTGATAAACAGGAGTATAGCTCCTATTATAAAAATAAATGTTAATATTCCACTAAAAATGCCCTTATTTCCTCTCCTTCTACTATAATACGTATGTTTATTAATTTTTGGCATACCTACTATAGTAATGCCTTCATTTGTAGCTATTTCGTTTATAATAGCCAATGTTGTGGTATATATACCTGTAGAAGGATCGCCTTTTTTCATATAGGGTACAAGAAATTTACGTCCTATACTTCCAACAAGACTGTCAGGTAATATTCCCTCAAGCCCGTATCCAACCTCAATTCTATATTTTCTGTCTTTAAATACTATAAGTATAAGAACACCATTATCTTTGCCCTTTTGTCCGAGCTTCCATCTTTTATGCGCAACTTCTATAGAAAATTCCTCTAATGATTCGTCCTCAAGGCTGTTGATAGTCAATACCACCACCTGAGCTGTAGTCTTTTGCTCTAACTCTTGAAGATATCCATTGAGTCTCATCTCAACATCATCATCTATAATATTTGCGAGGTCAACCACATAATGTTCTGGCATCCGGGGTATTTGAGGTACAGAAGCAAATATATTCTCTATAAATAGGAGAGATATAAAAATGGATAGGATTATCGATAGATTAGATCTTAAGTTCATCAATAATATTTCCCAATTCTTCGGTAACTTTATAGTACTCTTCAAATATTCTTTCAATATCTTCTTTCGAGAGCTTAGTCTTATTTTTCTTAATATTTAGAATTTCTTCAAATATCCCTGTCTTAATTCCTGTAGAGTCCAAAAGATTAATTATAACATCATGCCTTCTTACAGGAGGTTTTCGTCCTAAGAGGTAGAGAATTCCTCTGAAAAGGGGTATATATCCTGATATAGTTCCTACAATATAATCTGTTAAAAATTGTCTATCTCCCATTGAGGAGATATAGCTCTGTCTAAGTCCTATAAGCCTGATCTTAATCTCCCTTTCACATTGGATCCTGAGGTCATCTTTGTTAATCTCAATATCCTTAAAAATATCATCTCCATAAACAGTCTCATGGATTAACTTAAAATTGAGAAACTCTATAGGGAATACATCGAGAGACCTCTTTATATATTCCGGAGTCATTATTAGTGGAGCTGCGACCCTCTTCTTTATATATTTCTTCCCCAATGGAGCTACAAGTTCAACAAACTTAAATTCCATTTCTTTAAGAACAATCACACTGTTTATATCCGATGTCTTTTCATCAAAGTCTTCTGTTAATGAACTACCTACAATATGTAAAGAATGAATATTCTCCTTATATTCTGTCAGAATCTCCTCGAAAAAAGGCTTTATCCTTTCGGCAACAATATTATTTAATATTTCTATTTTTAAGCTATTCATGTTAACTTCACCTATCCTCTCTAAAAATGCCTATTTCTCTTTAATACTATTATTGAAAATAGATTATCAATTACATATTCTTAAGCTGGTCAATGAGAAAATAGAGCGTTATTTATAATTTAACCTTCATAATATAATTTTTTTTAATAAAGGTCAAGCTCCTTTTCTTATCCGTTTGGAAATACCCAAGCACCTGTCTGCAGCAGGCAGGCAAGGTGTCCCGATCCGTTATTTTCTGGAAAATCAGGAGAAATTTACCCTTGCCCAAATACTTATAAAGATATATAAAAAAAATATGAATCTGTTTATTAAAACTATACTCATAATATTTGTTATAGGAATATGCTGTTTCCCCTGTAAAGTAGAGAGTAATGAGGGAATTGTTCTCAGAATGATAGGTCCAGAGGATATAGGAGGAGCATGGCATGATATAATAAAAAGGTTTGAAGCGAAGAACCCGGATATTAGAATAAAGTTCATATCTGGCCCGTGGTCTACTGGGAGGCGTGAGGATATGTATATAAGATCATTCATGGGGGGTGATCCGATAGAACTTGTTTATATGGATGTTATATGGACAGCCTATCTTGCCTCAAAGGGGTGGATTATTCCGCTTGATAAATGGATTACTCCTGAATTAATGGATAAATTCCTTCCAGGGGATATTAAAGCAGGATTTTATAAGGGAAGATTATACAGGATTCCGGTTAGAAGTGATGCGGGAGTGCTCTATTACCGGAAGGATCTGGTCAAAAAGCCCCCTGAGACATGGGAGGAATTTGAGTCTATATGCGAGAAGCTTAAAAGCTCAGAGAAGCCTCTAAGCTGTATTATATTCCAGGGCAGCCAGTATGAGGGTCTGGTATGTAACTTTCTGGAGTTCCTCTGGGGGGCGGGAGGGAATGTTTTAAGTAGAAGGGGAGATGTTGTTCTGGACCGGGAGGCTACTGTTGATACCCTCTATTTTATGCGAAATCTTATTAAAAATGGTTTAGTTACAAAAAATGTTCTTTCCTATCAGGAGCAGCATTCTCTCCATGCCTTTGCTCAGGGCAAGGGGGTATTTCTTAGAAACTGGCCCTACGCATGGAATATATTAAATTCCACAGGATCCAGGGTAAAGGGAAGAGTTGGAATAGCTCCGATGATTCATAGAAAGGGTGAAAGACCAGCGGCAACTCTTGGCGGATGGGGGTTAGGCATAGCCTCTGGGTGCAAGAATCCAGGAGCTGCATGGAAATTTATAAAATTTGTTACAGGTGAGGAGGCTCAAAAAATTCTGCATTTTAGAAGAGGGGCTGTTCCATCTCTTAAAAAACTGTTTTTCGACCCTGAAATAATAAAAGATAGCCCACATTATCCTGAACTTTACAGGATTCTTTTAAATGCACGTCCAAGACCTGTCCACCCCAAGTATTCCATAATAAGCAATATAATTCAGGTTCATGTAAGTGCTGTGTTAAGTGGAATTGAGACTCCGGAAGAGGCTGCAAAGGAGATGGGAAATTCCATTAAATCCGTTGTTAAGTCAGAAAAGATAGGATTATTTTTTCGTTTGATAATTGACTCAGATCTTCATCGGATTCTCTTAAATACAGCATATTTTACTATCTTTTCGGTACCGTTCGAGTTCCTGTTAGGATTTGCAATAGCTCTATTTCTTCATCCAGTATTTAGAGGAAGAGGAATGATAAGATCCATGGTTATACTTCCCTGGACTCTACCAACAGCAGTAATGGCTATGTCTTGGCAATGGATCTTTTCTGATCCCTTTGGGATTATGAATGATATTCTTATAAGGATTGGTATCATAAATGCACCTGTAGCATGGCTTTCAACTCCAGGTGGTGCTATGTTTGCCGCGGTATTTGCAGATATATGGAAAACCACTCCTTTTGTGGTAATAATTATTCTTGCCGGACTCCAATCAATACCCAGGGAGCTATTTGAGTCTATTGCTATAGATGGAAGAGGATCATTAGATAGGCTTAGATACCTTATAATCCCATTACTCTTACCCTATATAGGAGTAGCTTTGGTATTCAGAATAATTCATGCAGCAGGTATATTTGATCTTATATGGGTTCTGACTCATGGTGGTCCTGCTGATAGAACGCGGACTCTTACTCTCTATATATACGACCTTGCCTTCAGGTATGATGAAATGGAGTATGCTGTGTTGTTAACAGTTATATTTGCAGGTCTACTAATGATAATAAGCTATTTAATAACCTATCTTAGTAGACTTCCACATGAAAAAGCTTTACAACTATGAAGAAAAAAGAGGAAATAATTAAATTTATAAGGATATTTTTAATTGGATTAATATTAATATATTCTCTTGCTCCATTCTTATGGACGGTAATTACCGGAATAAAATCTCCTGATGAAGTTTTCAGACTCCCTATAACTTACTTTCCTCATAAGATTTCATTCCAAAATTTTAAAGATGTATTCGGAAAGCGTCCCTTTGGAACCTATATCCTAAATAGTTTGATTGTTGGAATCGGGGGAACAGGATTGGCAATCGTGACTGGAGCTATTATATCTTTTCTTTTGAGGTATACTCACTTAGAGAAGGCACTAAGGATTCAGAGATTGATGCTTATAATAGCTATAATTCCTCCTGCTTTACTGGTGATTCCAATATTTATTGGTATGAGCAAGCTCGGACTTATAAATAATTACATGGGTCTAATTCTAACATATTCAGCATTAAACCTGCCCTTTGCGGTATGGATGCTTTCAGCTGCATTCAGGGAGATTCCAAAGGAGCTTGATGAATCCGCAAGAATAGATGGTTTTTCATGGCTTGGGATCCTTTTCAAAATAATAATGCCGGTATCTGCCCCTGCAGTTGCAGCAACCTCAATTTTGGTATTTATATTTTGCTGGAATGAATTTCTATTAGCCCTAACACTTATGCCTGATGAAGCATATTATACGGTTCCGGTGGGGATAGCTCTACTTAGCGGATCATCAATTTATGAGATTCCATGGGGAGAAATATGTGCTGCTGTTACTATAACCACCGGGCCTGTAATCCTCATGGTAGCATTACTCCAGAGATGGATAATAGAGGGATTAATCTCAGGAGCGGTAAAGAGGTAGGGTATGAGAGGCATAATTCTCAAAAATATCAGGAAGACCTTCATGGGTGGAAGAATATTGGCACTGGATGATATAGAGCTTGAAATACCAGAAGGAAGGTTTGTTGGGATTCTTGGACCATCAGGATGTGGGAAAACAACTCTCCTTCGAATTATAGCAGGTCTTGAAAAACCTGATATAGGAGAGATTTATATAAATAATAGGAGGGTAGATGAGCTTAAACCCCATGAGAGGAATATAGCAATGGTATTCCAGAATTATGCTCTCTATCCTCATATGAAGGTTTACAAGAATATTGCAATAGGTCTGAAACTCAGGGGTGTTATTCGAGAAGATATAGAAAAGAAGGTAAGAGCTGTTTCAGAGATGCTCGGGATTTCTGAGCTTCTTGATAGATATCCTAAACAGCTTTCAGGGGGGCAACAGCAGAGGGTAGCTCTTGCAAGAGCTATTGTCAGAAATCCCTCAGTATTCTTATTAGATGAACCTCTTAGTAACCTTGATGCATCTCTAAGAGAGAGCACAAGGAGTGAACTAAAAAGGCTCTTCAAGAAATTGGAGGCTACGGTAATATATGTAACTCATGATCAGATAGAAGCAATGACCATGGCAGATATATTGGTTGTTATGAAGGATGGGAAAATAATCCAGCTTTCTGACCCAATATCTATTTATAACAAACCTATCCATAGATTTGTTGGCGAATTTATAGGTAGCCCCAAGATGAATATAATATCAGGGTATACCGAAAGAGGATTCTTCGTAACAGATGATGCCGCTATATATATTCCGGTAAAGTTTGATTATTACCAGAGGGTTGATTTAGGAGTAAGACCTCAGGATATTTGTATTTTAGATGAAGAGCCTCCTGAAAATATAGTTACATTAAAGGGGAAATTGGTTCTTATAGAGCCTCTTGGAGGACAATATTTATTAACTGTAACTGTTGGAAATAATGAAGTTAGATTGCTCTCTTCAGAGAAGCCCGGGAAAGAAGATATATTAATTAGCTTTGATCCGGATAATCTTCATTTTTTTGATTCACAGGAAGGGTACCGAATATAAAAATTTTATTTTAGGAATAAAGATAAGATAATATAGGCATCATATAATGGAAACAGGATTTAAATTTTTAAACACTTAAGGAATTAGAGCCATTATAATAATATCTGTTAAGTCCTTCATTACTAAATTTGAGTCAATAGAGTTTATAGCAAGTTCAAGAGCCTGATAACAGAAAGGACATGCAGATACAAGCAAAGAAGCTCCTGTCTTCTCAGCATCCTTTATTCTTAATATAGATGTATTTGCCTGAATCTCAGGAAATTCAGCTTTAACTCCACCACCAGCTCCACAACATCTTGAAAATTCCCTATTCCTCTCCATTTCTATAAGATTTATCCCTGGTATTGAACTCAGAATCTCTCTCGGTGGATCATATATGTTATTATGCCTTCCCAAATGGCAGGGGTCATGGTATGTAATATCAAGGTTTAGCTCTTTAAATCTTATTTTCCCTTCATCTATCAATGATAGGATAAATTCTGTAATATGAAGGACATCAAACCTAAGTTTTCCAATCTCTGGATAATTCTGTTTAATTGTCTTATAACACCCTGCACACGAAGTTACAAGCTTCCTTATACCGATAGAGTTAAACCTATCTATGTTTTCTTTTGCAATTTTCTCAAATAGATTCCTTTCTCCTATTCTTAGCGCTACACTGGCACAACACTTCTCATTTGCTCCAAGTATACCAAAGTCCACATTTGCATATTGCATTATCATCGATGTGTTTATTGCAACCTTATTTACATTTGGATCATAAGCTGATGTACATCCTGTAAAATATAAAACTTCTACCCTTTCTCTGGTAGCATCCTTTATAGGTCTATTCTTAAATATCCTCTTAGTCCACCTATCTCTTAACTTCCTCGGCTGTTGCCATGGATTATCATAATTATTTATACTGGATATAAGCTTTAAATGGTTATCAAGTGGTCCATATCCACCTTTAACAAGGGATTCTCTTAATTTTTCCCATATTTCCATGCTATCTAATTTTACAGGGCATACATAATGGCATTGCCCACATATGGTGCACTCATAAATATTCTTTGAAAAATTTTCTACTAAATCCCTTGATATAGGATTACGTTTAAATATATCTGATATTATTCCATGCTGTTTCCTTATTATTCTTTTTATATCCTTTATTTTCCCCCTTGGTAAAATATCTTCCCTTTTATCAGCTTCGTATATTGGGCACCAATTTAGACATTCACCACACCTTGTGCAGGAATAAAGTTCCATAATTTGGGTCCTTGAAAGATTATTTATATCTATCTTTGGATTATTAAATTTCTCTTTTTCTTGCATAGGGTAAGCCCTCTGACTAATAATTTAATCACTCTTTATATACACCTGTCAAATTGAAATTATTGAGATTTAATAATTTCCTCAATCCAATTTGACAAATATCTGTTAAATTTAGATAATAGAAAATATGAGAAGGTTTCTCATATTTTTCATTATTACTATTTTAGCAGGAGGATCTTTAATATTTGCAGAGGATAATCTATTTATAAAGGCGAGAAAGAGAATGATTGAAAGGGATTTAAAGGGGAGAGATATTAAAGCCCCCGCTGTCCTGAGAGCCATGGAGAAGGTTCCGAGGCATCTTTTTGTGGATAAAAGATTAAGAAATGAGGCGTATGCCGATCATCCTCTTCCAATTGGAGAGGGACAGACTATCTCTCAGCCTTATATTGTTGCTTTAATGACCCAGGTTTTAAACATAAAGCCAGGAGAAAAGGTTTTAGAGATAGGCACGGGGTCAGGATATCAATCTGCAGTTCTATCTGAAATCACAGATAAGGTGTATACAGTGGAAATAAGAGAAGGATTAGCAGAGAAGGCAGCACATAGATTGAAAGTCTTAGGATATAAAAATGTAAATGTTAAACAGGGAGATGGTTATTTTGGCTGGAAGGAATATGCTCCCTTTGATGCTATTATTGTAACAGCAGCTGCTAATCATATTCCACCCTCTTTAATTAAGCAGCTTAAAAATGGAGGTAGGCTTGTTATTCCACTTGGAAGCACAACCTATTATCAGACCCTTACCCTTGTGACAAAGATTAGGGATGATGACCTTAGAATAAGTCATATAACAGGGGTTATATTTGTACCTATGATTGGAGAGATTCAGAAGGGTAAAGATGTTAGATAAAAAGCCTTTATTAAGCTTTTGAGATCAGTTTATATGATAAAGTATAATATCCTTTATAAAACTGGTAAGTAGTTTTTTGTTATTGCTATTTTTCCTCTAAAGCCAACGATATATTTCTTATAAAATTATCTACTAAAAAGGGATTGAATTCACTCCCAGAATTTTTCTTCAATAAGGGAATTATCTCTTCTAAACTCCATGCTTTTTTATAAGGTCTTATGCTCCTTAAGGCATCAAAGAAATCTGAAATGGCAACAATCTGACTGCAAAGATGCTGTTTTTTCCTATTTGTTTTGAGTTCTGGATAACCCTTATTATCATATCTAAGATGATGTTCGAATGTAACTATCGAAGCAAGGTATGCAATATCTTTGAGCTTAGCAAGATAGATGGCTCCATATAGTGGATGTCTCTTTATCTCCTCCCATTCTTTTTCTTCAAGTGTTTTTTCTTTCTCTAATATCTCTTTTGGAACAAATAACTTACCAACATCATGTAAAAGGGCTGCTATACCAATGTCATGCAATAACTCATCCTTTACTCCAAGAGATTCTGCCTGAAACATGGAAAGAATCGCCACATTTGTTGCATGTGTATATGTGTATTCACTGTATTCTTTTACAGGGATTATAAGCTTTAATATATTTACCTCTTTCTTTAATGTAATAACGAAGTTAATAATTAGATCCTCAATTCCTGCAGAATTTAGCTTCTTAAAGGGAGATATGTCATGATAAATTTCTTTTATCCTTTCAATCTGCTGATTCCGAAAGGCGGGTAAATTATCTACATTGATCTCTCTATCCGCTGGATAACTTCTAATATTTATATCAACAACCCCGCTTCTTATATGTGGATATCTTCTAAGCTCTCTTCCCCTTTCAGAAAGGTCCTGCACAAATTGCTTCATCTCTGAAATATTTAAACCCTCAAGAAAATCTATACGAGATATTCCTTTTCTTTTAAGAATTTTTGTAAAATTGAAGCTATAGACACCCGAGTCTCTGAAAGGAATTTTATTTACAATAAGTTTATCTTCTATTATCATTATTTCAATTTTATGCTTCTGGGTTAAGATTTCATTAAGAAGGTCAAATCCCCTTCTTATCAATTCCTCTACATGGGGGTGTTCCTTTGAATAGAGTGAGCAGTTAGAGACTGCAGAACTTAATACGGAGATAAACCTTTTTATTCTATCCACTTACCAAATCTCCTGATATTCTTTTTTTACTATTTTCATACTCTTTCTTTAACCGCAATGATTCGTTTCTTATGGTCTCATTCTTTGATTTCATCCCTTTCTCTATGAGATCTTTAATATACTCATAGGGATAATTCTTAAGCGTTTTATATATCTCTTCTTTTAGCCTATCAAGGGGGGCTTTAAGTATAATACTTCGCGTTGAGACTATCTCTTTCAGAGATTCAATAGCTGAGGGATTCCCTATCTCACCAAGTGCCTTAACTGCCAAGAACTTTAAAGAGAAATCTTTGCTGCTTAAAGTCCTTTTCTTCAATATTTTGATCAACTCTGGTACAATTTCCTTTACCCTGAAAACCCCGGATAGGGCGATAGCATGACTGATAATTTCCCTTGACCCTGAATTAAAAAAATTTTTAAGGGGTTTTATTCCATTCCTATCTTCTCTTCTTAAAAGATATTTCACAGCCTCAATTCTTATCTTATAATTTTCATGATTACAATATTTCCTCATATAAGGCAGAACTTCTTCCCCTCCGCATTCATTCATTATAAAGAGCATGTTTCTCTTCACAAACCATCTGTTATCATCAAGCTTCTTTATTGCTTCTGGAATTACCTTATCTCTAAATTGGGTTATAAGGGTTATAATAAATCTCCTTATAGTCTGGGATTCTTCTTCGATAAGTGCATCAATAAGAAATGGAATAATTCTCTCTCCATAATATTCGTTTAATGTTATTGCATCTTCTCTCATTAATCTGCCCACTATCCGGTAGGATTCAACCACAAGGGAAATGAACTCCTTTGAGTTAATATATTTAATAGCTGATGAATTAATTTCTGGGAATATACCCTTATTAAGATTTTCTTCTATAACCTGGATTATATTTAATGCTTCCCTGTACTGACCTATTTCTATATAATGTTTTATATATGCTTTCATTTTATCTATAAAATATTCATAATCCTCAAAAGGAAAAAAGTCATAAGATATAAGTTCAAGAAGTATATTGGAAAAACTATTCTCAATAAATTCATCGTTAAATTCTCTATTAAGTTCCTCTACCTTTTTATGTTTATCCTGAGAAGAATCAAATTCAATAATCTTTTTTAGTTCTTTTTGATAAGCCTTTGCGACAAATGATTCAAACTGATCATTGGTTAATAACTCATGAATGTCTCGGGATAGCAATAAGTCATCAACTACAATGGTCTTCTCAAGTTTTTGCTCTCTGACATATTTTTTATCAAGCTCTGAGAATTTATCAAGAAGGTTTTTTAATGTTTCCGGAATGGTGAGGTTCTCTTCATTCATCATATTAAGAAAACTTATAATAGAATCTATATCTATATCCCCCAATTCTTCTTCATTATGGGGAACTCTTTTATGAATGTACTTAGAAGCAGAAGTGAGGAATTTTCTTTTTAAATTAGGATTAAGGAAACTTATAAAAGATGTTAGTCTTTTGAGTTCCCCTTTAGATAATGATCCGTCAGAATTTCTACGTATATAGGTTGTAATAACCCTCTCATAGGTATCCTCTTTAAATTTACCATAAGGTGTTCTGTTTAAAATCTCTGAAAAATTTTTAGGAGGTATTCTTTCTATATTAGCTGAGGACACATCCCCTTGCAATTTGCCTTCAAGGAGAGCATAGACATATTTTCTCCATAATTCTTTCTGGGTTTCTGGTTCCTCTCTCTTACCCTCTTCAAATGAAAATGCACCATAGTCAACAAGTCCAATCCTTATATGGGTAAAATTATATTCTTTTATTTCATTCTCAACAACTTCTCTCGAGATATCGACTGGGTTTCTGGTTAATAATCTATGAAATTCGTAAAGCTCTTCAACTGTTAGTCCATGGATAAAGGTAACATAGGCAAAGTCGAGTTTGCTTAACTTGAGAGCAAACTCCTTATAAACAGGGTTTTCCTTATCCAGATACCCATCATCTACTATCAATGTATCTTTTGCAATAGCAAGAGTGAACTCAGGTCTTAATTCAAGTAGTCTTTGTAAAAGCTCAAATGCCTTATTCAATGAGCGTTTTAGTATGGGATGTTCTTTCGGATATATAGCCACATTGCGACTTAATATATTTAACTCTATAATTGAATCGCCAAGTAACTTTGTATCAATGGGTATTTTTTCTGTTCCTTCAGGCATAATATAATTTTATCAAAAATTTATTTTTATGAGAAGTAGAAGATAAGAAGTGTAAAAGTGAAGTATCCACAATACCGCTACTACCTTCTTTTTATTAAATTATTTACTTTTTAAGGAGTTTGTTTTTCAACTTTAATTAACATCCTTTTATTTTTTTATTGACAATATTAATAACATATAATATTATCTAATTTAAATTAAATAGTTAGCTTAGATATATAGTTATTTAATTAGAAAATTTAGAATATACATAAAGAAGGGGGTAATATGGGTAGTAAATTAATAACGATCGAAGATGTAGTCTCTCAGATTAAAGATGGGGATAGGGTAGCAATAGGAGGTTTTGGAATGATTAGAAAGCCTATGGCTTTTATAAGGGCTATTGCCAAATCAGCCCTTAAGGATCTAACCATTATATGTGTGGGAGGAGGAGTTGACATAGATATATTAATAGCTCTTAATAAGGTAAAGGCTATATGGTATGCTTATGTATCCTTTGAGGAGGCAGGGCTTGCTCCATTCTTCAGAAAAGTCAGGCAGGAGGGAAAGATAGAAGCCTATGAAGGAACTGAATATACAATTATTGCGGGATTAAAGGCAGCTGCTACAAGAGTACCCTTTATTCCAGCCAGATCATGCCTTGGTTCTGATATATTAAAGGTTAACCCTCATTATAAAACTTTCAATTCTCCCTTTAATGGAGAAAAATTGGTTGCTATTCCCCCTCTTGAGGCAGATGTGGCATTAATTCATCTTAATTATGCTGATCCTCAGGGATTTGGTCAGATTATGGGGAATATCTTTGGAGATGATTTAATTCCTTTAGCTGCAAAACGGACGTTTATCAGTGCAGAGAGAATTATTCCATATGAAGATATTAAGAAAAGGCATTACAGGACAAAGATATTGAAAATATTTGTTACTGGAGTTGTTGAGGTTCCATTTGGAGCTCATCCAACATCATGTTATCCGAATTACACCATAGATCTTCTTCATATGAATGAGTATACCCTGGCTTCAAAGGATGAAAGTAAATTTAAATCCTATCTTGATAAATATGTATATATTAAAGATCATAATGAGTATCTTAAAAAGGTTGGGGATTTGAGGAATATAACTGTAAAATCTGCTTAATATAGGAGGATTTATGGGCTATGCAAAGAATTATACCATTGATGAACTTTTAATTTCCAGGATGGCAAAGGAGGTAAAAGGTGATACACTCGCAGGAGGAGGGACATTTACTTCCCATGTAGCTGTTATGCTCGCAAAGAGATTATACTCTCCAGAGATAATTACCCTTGTAGGTATGAATTTGATTGATGTAGAATGTGTAACCCCTTTTACAACATGGGAGTTTATTACCCATTACGCAGCTTATGAAGATGGAAATTTTGGATTACATTTAAGTATGGATGAGCTCTTTACAATTGTTATGAGGGGTGAGTGGCTGGTTATAGTTACACCAGCCCAGCTCGATAAATTTGGTAATAGTAATATATCAGTTATTGGAGACTGGAGAAAGCCAAAGGTTCAATTGATAGGTCCCAGGGGGGTTCCGGATGATTCAGTTTCAGTCCATAAAATGTACTATTTTATCCCGAATCATAACCCCAGAAGCCTTGTAAATAAGGTAGATTTTATCTGTGGCGTAGGATATGGAGAGGCAAGAGAAAGGGGAGAGGTTAAATATGGTGCACCAGAGTTGGTCATAACTAATCTTGGGGTATTTGATTTTGCAGAGGATACCCATAGGATGAGGATAAAGTCCCTTCATCCCAGAGTAAGTTTAGATAATGTTGTTGCAAATACAGGTTTTGAATTGATAATTCCTCAAAATATAGAAGAAACAGAGCCTCCTACTGAGGAGGAGGTAAGATTAATAAGGGAAGAGATAGATCCATGGGGTGTGAGAAGGCTCGATTTTGTTAGTGGTGGAGAAAAGTTTGAGGTGGTAAAGGAAATTATAGGAAAAGAGATGGAGTATTTAAGGAGGAAGATATGAAGGATGATATAGTGGTAATCGGTGCATTAAGAACAGCAATAGGAGGGTTTGGTGGGACATTAAAGGGTCTATTAGGGGTTGATATGGCTACTATAGTTGTAGGAGAACTTCTGAAAAGAGTCGGTTTAGAAAATAAAAAAGAGAAAATAAATGATATTATATTTGGTGAATTGGGCATAAGGACAAAGGATGAGGCAAATATAAGTAGAATAATAGGATGGAGATTAGGGATTCCAGAGAGTGTTCCTGGTATGACCATACAGAGGGCATGTGCATCTGGATTGCAGGCTATTATAACGGGAGCCCAGGAAATAATGGTAGGGCAATGTGATGTGGTTATTGCGGGGGGAACAGAGAGTATGACAAATGCTCCCTATGAACTTTATGGACTGAGATGGGGAAGGAGATTAAGCAATGAGGAGATATATGATTCTATGTATGCACCACTTTTAAGTCTTCCACCCACGGGTACAGGAATGGGAATGACAGCAGAAAATTTAGCTGATAAATTTGATATTAGTAGAGAAGAGATGGATAAATATGCTCTAAGCAGTCATCAATTGGCTAAAAAAGCTACTGATGAAGGATATTTTAAAGAAGAGATTGTTCCCATAACAATTAAAGCCTCCAGAAAACAACCAGAAAGAATATTTGATACAGATGAAAGTATAAGAGATACTACTTTAGAGAAGCTGAGTAGTCTTCCACCAGTTTTTAAAAAGGATGGTAAGATTACAGCCGGAAACGCCTGTCCAATAAGTGATGGAGCTGCTGCAGTTATAATAACCAAAAGGACAACAGCAGATTCTTTAGGAATAAAGCCATTGGGAAAGCTTGTAGGCTATGCTGTGGTTGGGGTTCATCCTGATATCATGGGCTATGGTCCTGTTCCTGCAACAAAGAAAGTTCTGGATATTACCGGAATTTCACTTAAAGATATAGATATATTTGAGGTAAATGAAGCGTTCGCTCCTGTTCCTTTAGTATTCATGAAAGAGATAGGGATTCCAAGGGATATATTGAATGTTAATGGTGGAGCTATAGCTTTAGGACACCCAATAGGGGCAACCGGAGCGAGACTGGTAACTACCCTTCTACATATTATGAAGAAGAGAGGAGCTAAAAGAGGGCTTATAGGTATATGTCAGGGAAGCGGTATGGGAACAGCAACTATATGGGAATCCTGTTCTTAAAGGAGGGTATATGGATATAAAAAGGATTGCGGTATTAGGAGCTGGGTTAATGGGGACAGGGATTGCTCAGGTTATTGCACAATCAGGATTTGATGTTTCACTCGTTGATATAAATGAAGATATACTTAAAAAAGCTCTGGAAAAGATAAAGAATAATCTTAATAGACTCTTAAAGAAGGGAGAGATAAAAGATCCCGATTCTATAATAGAGAAGATCAAGACATTTACTCAGTTAGAAGAAGCTGTCAAGGGAGTTGAGCTTGTTATTGAGGCAGTTCCGGAAGACTTAAATCTCAAAAAGAGAGTATTTGAAGAAATTGATAAGATATGTAACCCTGAAGTAATTTTTGCTTCGAATACTTCTCAGTTAAGTATAACAGCAATATTTTCTTCTACCAAAAGGACTGATAGGTGTATTGGGACACACTGGTTTAATCCTCCAACCTTGATGAAACTTATAGAGGTTGTGAAGGGAATTGATACATCTTTGGAAACACTTAATACTGTTATAGAACTTTGTAAAAGGTTCGGAAAAGAACCGGTTGTATGTGAAGATGCTCCGGGTTTTATAAGCAGGGTTGTTGCTCTTTACATAATAGAATCTATAAAACTCTATGAATCCGGATTGGCATCAAAGGAGGATATAGATAAAACTGTAAAGTTAGGATTTAACTTTCCTATGGGCCCATTTGAACTTCTGGATCTTGTTGGACTTGATACATTCTTATATACATGTCAGGGGCTTAGAGAAGCCTATGGTGATATTTATAGACCACCAAATCTCTTGGTAAAATTGGTTAATGCCGGATATTTAGGAAGGAAGACAGGAAGAGGATTTTATACATATTAGACTGGAGGGAAAGATGTCCGAAGATGTTTTTATATGTGAAGGGAAGAGGACTCCCTTTGGCCGTTTTGGAGGGAGGCTTAAGGATTTTGACTGTTATGAGTTAAGCGCAATACCTATAAGAGAGGTAGCAAGAGTTCTAAGAGAAAGGGATGGGAGGGTTGATGAAGTATATTGGGGGTTTGGGGATACTGCTATATGTAAGGATGTATTCACACCCTGTGTTGGAAGGCAGGCTTTGCTAAAGGCAGGGCTTCCCCCGGAAACCCCTTCCTGTTCATTTGATAAAGCCTGTGTTTCTGGGATGTCAGCAATATATTTTGGATGGAGATTAATAAAAGCTGGATATATATCAAATATTATAGGGGGTGGGGTGGCTATTCAGAGTCAGATTCCCCTTCTTTTAAGGGATCAAAGATGGAAAGGGAGTGGACTGGGGAGTGTAGTCTTGGAAGATCCAATGAGCTTTGGTGGCCCCCGAGACTTCCCGAAAAAATTATCCGTTATTGCAGGTGAAAGTGCATTAAGTAAAGGGATTACAAGAGAAGAGCAGGACTTGTGGGCGTTTGAGAGTCATAGAAAATATGGAGAAGCTTTTTTAGCCGGTAAATTTAAGGAAGAGATTATACCTATTAAGTTTATTGAAAAGGGTGGGACTGAAACATGGTGGGATATAGATGAACAATACCGAAAGGATGCAAATCTTGAAAAGATGGCTAAACTTCCAACCATTTATGGAAGTCCGACAGTTACTGCTGGGAATGCTCCAGGGCTCAATGATGGCGCAGCAGCTATTCTTATAGTAAGTGAATCAAAGGTCAATGAGTTAAAGATAGAACCTTTAGCAAGGATTGTAACGGTAGTTAGTTTGGCTTTTGATCCTGGAATTCTTGCTGAAACACCTGCCTATGCTATTCAGAAGGCTTTAAGTAATGTAAATATGAAAATAGACGATATGAAGCTTATTGAGATAAACGAGGCTTTTGCCTGTGTTCCTCTTGTAAGTGCAAAGATACTGGCAGAAGGAGATGAGGAGAAATATAGGGATATATTAAAGAGATTAAATGTCAATGGAGGGGCAGTGGCAATTGGCCATCCAAATCCAGCGAGTGGAGCAAGAATAATTATGACCCTTGCCTATGATCTCAGAAGAAGAGGAGGAGGATATGGTGTTGCTGGTATATGTGGAGCTCTTGGCCAGGGAGATGCAATCATAATTGAGGTTTAAAAATATGTACCAAGAGATTATATTTTCAACAGAGGATAGGGTAGCATTTATTAAGATGAATAGAGAAAAAGTATTAAATGCAATGAACAAGGAGATGGTAGATGAGATAAGGGATGTTATTACAAATATAAGTAGCTCAACGGATGTAAAAGTGCTTGTTATTACCGGGAGCAATAAAGTTTTTTCTGCTGGAGCTGATATCTCCGGTGCATCCGGGATTAATAGCCCTGAAAAAGCCTATAAATTTAGTAAAATATATCAGGATCTATTCAGAGAGATTGAAAAATTACCTATCCCCGTTATAGCAGCTATTAGTGGTTATGCTCTTGGAGCAGGAGCTGAACTCGCACTTTCATGTGATTTGAGAGTTGCATCTGAAACAGCTAAGTTTGGCCTTCCGGAAATAGATCTTGGTGGTTTCCCAGCAGGAGGTGGGACACAGAAACTTCCAAGGCTTGTTGGAGCTTCGAAGGCTAAAGAGATATTATTTACCGGGAAGCCATTGAGTGCTGAAGAGGTTTATAAACTTGGAATTTTTGATCATATATACCCTTTGGATGAATATTTTGTTAAGGCAAAGGATTTAGCATCCTTTATTTCTAATAAATCAGGAGCTGCTCTTTCTACAATTAAGAGTCTTGTAAATGAGGGATTAAGGATGGATATAGAGGCAGCTTTAGAGTTTGAATCCAAGAGTTTTGCTGCACTTTCAACTTCACATGATTTTGAAGAGGGTAGAAGAGCATTTTTAGAAAAAAGAAAGCCTGTCTTTAAGAATTAGAAAAATTTATATGGAAAGAGAAATTGTGTTAAAAGAGGTAGAAAACGGGGTAGGATGGATATTAATAAACAGGGAAGAGAAAAGAAATGCTTTAAATAAAGAAGTAATGGAAGGAATTGTAAAGATATTAGATAAGTTTGAAAGAGACAAAGAGATAGGAAGTATAGTAATTGCTGGTAAAGGAGTCAATTTTGCCTCTGGAGCAGATATTGAAGAATTATTGAATCTCACCTCTCTTCCTGTTGATGAAATTTCGTCCTTCCTTGAAAAGGGTAAGCTCTTTTATGATAGAATAGCTAAATGCAAAAAGCCTGTTATTGCTGCAATAAAGGGATATGCCCTTGGAGGAGGGTGTGAGCTTGCTCTGGCTTCTGATATCAGAATAGCTGAGGAAAATGCAAAATTTGGCTTGCCAGAGGTTAAATTGGGGTTACTGCCAGGGGGTGGAGGCATTCAGAGGCTTGTTAGAATTGTAGGTATTGGGAGGGCGAAGAGAATGCTCTATACCGGAGAAATAATAGATGCAAAAAGGGCATTTGATATAGGTCTTATAGATTCTATTTCTAAAGAGGATTTATTATTTGGAGAGGCTCAGAGGTTAGGTGAAAAGATTAATCAATCATCTCCAACAGCCATTGAGATGATTAAATCATCTATAGAAAAGGGAGCTGATTTGCCTTTAGATCATGCTCTTTTTTCTGACTTTAGGTCCTTTGAGATTTTGTTATTGGGTGAGGATGTAAAGGAAGGTATAAAGGCTTTTATGGAGAAGAGAAAGCCAAACTTTAGAAAAAAGTAGTTTTAAGGGGGGAAATATGTCTTATTCATACCAGCTCTCTTCAGATGAAGAGATGCTTTTAGATATGGTAAAGAGAGTTGTTAGAGAGAGAATAGCTCAAAGAGCAGGTGAAATAGATAAGGAAGGGGTGTTTCCTTCTGACATTTATGAACTCTTTAAAGAGATGGGATTAATGGGGATCTGTATCCCTGAGGAATATGGGGGAGGAGGGCAGTCGGTTCTTCTCTTCTGCATGGTATTGGAAGAGATTGCAAAAGTTTGTGCAAATTCTGCAAACATATTAAGTCAGCAGGATTTATCAGCCCAGCCGATCTTAATAGCAGGGAATGAAGTTCAAAAAAATAAATACCTTCCTAAATTGGCTTCTGGAGAGTTTCTTGCTGCTTTTGGCCTAACAGAACCTATGGCAGGTTCTGATCAGGGAGGGATAAAAACGGTTGCTATAGAGCAAAACGATAGTTATATTTTAAATGGTTCAAAATGTTTTATTACATGGGGTAATATAGCGGATATTATTACAGTATTTGCTATGACAGATAAATCTCTTGGTATAAAAGGTATCTCTGCTTTTATTGTAGAGAAGGATACCCCTGGTTTGATAGTGGGTAAATTAGAAGAGAAGATGGGAATGAAGGGGTCTCCTACTGCTGAATTGTTCTTTGAAGATTGCAGAGTACCAAAGGAGAATCTCCTGGGAAATATTAATGAAGGTTTCAAGATTGCTATGAAATCCCTTAATCATGGTAGAGCGGTGGTAGGAGCAATGGCTATAGGAATAGCTCAAGGAGCTATGGATTATGCTATTTCCTATGCAAATGAAAGAACTCAGTTTGGGTCCCCGATTATTAATTTCCAAGGACTCCAATTTATGATAGCAGATAGATTAACAGAGATAGAAGCAGCAAGAGAACTTGTTTATAGGGCAGCTTTTGAATGTGATATTAATGGTAGGGAGATAATAAAATTGGGGGCTATGGCAAAGATGTTCGCAACAGATGTAGCAATGAAGACCACAGTTGATGCTGTTCAGATTATGGGAGGCTATGGATATATGAAGGATCATCCCTTGGAGAGGATGATGAGAGATGTTAAGGTTACGCAGATTGTAGAGGGTACTAACCAGATTCAAAAGATAGTTATTATAAACCATGTTCTTAAAAATATGGGGAAATAAGATAGGTTATTAATCTTGATGGACTAATAGAATATTGTTAATTATGGTCTATAATATCCTGCCTACAAAGAAAGTGATTAATAAAAGTTCCTACTATCCTAATAAAGGGGAAAATAGAGAGTGTTAGATATCTAAAAAGAGAATTTATATAAAAATTTTCTTAGAATTTGTTGTAAATTCTGCATCTCTGTTATATAATACAAAATAAGATGTATAGATAATTAAAAATATACGGTTATTTTAGTTAAAAAGAGACTAAAATATAATGCAAAGGCATTTTGATGAAGAGTTAAATATATTAAGAGAGAGAATTTTACATATGGGTTCATTAGCAGAGCTTATGACTCATTTAGCTGTACAGTCTCTTAAAGAGAGGGATGAAGCCATTGCTAATGAAGTTTTTATTCATGAAGATGAGGTAAATAGTCTTCATATTGAAATAGATGATATGTGTTTGAAGCTATTAGCATTAAGGCAGCCAATAGCAACAGATTTAAGATTTATAACATCTGCTATAAGAATAAATAGTGATCTTGAAAGAATAGGGGATCAGGCTGTTAATATATCTCAAAGTTCCTTACGTCTTATCCAGAAACCTCAGTTAAAACCATTGATTGATATTCCAAGAATGGCTACAGTAGCCAAGGATATGGTCAGGGATAGCCTTGATGCTTTTGTTAGAAAGGATACCGAATTAGCAAAGCTTGTATTACTCAAGGATGACGAGGTTGATGATTTAAAAGATCAGATATTTAGAGAGCTTTTAACATATATGGTATCGGATAGTACAACAATTCCAAGGGCCCTTGAACTTATACTTATTTCAAGACACTTAGAAAGAATCGCCGATCATGCTACAAATATTGCTGAAGATGTTATATTTATGGTTAAAGGTAAGGAGATAAGGCATCATGCAGAGGAGAAGAAGTAGATATTTTGAATGTCTTTCTTTAGATTATTAGCAATATTAATCCTGTCAATAATAATATTCTCATACCATAGTTCCGGCCTTGATTTCTGGTGGCATCTAAAAACAGGGGAATATATATGGTATAATAAATCTTTACCTGATAATGATCCCTTTTCATATACCTCTCCATCCACAGAGAGAACAGAATTCATTCTCAAGCAATATTGGCTATCTCAGATAATCTACTATCTTATATATAACTTATCAGGACTTAATGGAATTATTATTCTAAGACTCATTATATTTCTGATAATTATATATCTTCTCTATAAGAGAATGGGAAGTAATATAGTTTCTATCTTCTGGATTATATTAATAATAGGAGTATTATCAGACTTTAAAGAGGATAAACCTCAATTATTTTCATTCTTATTTTTTTCTGTTCTTATATATTTAATTACATATCGTGATAATAGAAAACTCATTCCCTTTATTTTTATCCCGATTATAATGCTTCTATGGGCAAATATGCATGGGGGATTTATATTAGGGGTTTTAGTTCTCATAATATATGGTATCTCCGGAGTTATAAATAGAGAGATATCAAAGGGGTACATAATTATAATAGTTCTCTCAATAATATTATCCTTCTTTAATCCCAATAGGCTTAATGCGATTCCTTTTGTTGTGAATCTGCATAGCAGTATATTTCCAAGAGATATAATAGAATACTATTCACCCATAAGATATATGAAATATTCCCATACATATCTTATCCCTTACTGGATAATTATGTTTCTATTTATATTAAACCTTAAAAGGATTAAGATTAGTAATAGTATATTACTCCTCCCTTTATCCATTATCTCTTTGATGTTTATTAAATATATTCCATTCTTTGTTCTATCTGTTCCATTGTTTGGGGAATTTTACTCATATAGAAGATCAAAATGGGTAATTATACCTGCAATATCCTTGTTTTTATTTCTTACTATAGCAGGGATAAATAATAGGAAATCACCAGATATTTTTCCATCAAAGGCATCTAAATTTGTAGAAAATATCAGTGGAAACCTCTTTAATGAGTATAATATCGGTGGATATCTCATATGGGAATTATATCCCAAAAAGAGAGTCTTCATAGATACAAGAGGTTTAAGTGAGCCCCTCTTTCTTGATTATAGATCTATAATGAATGGGGTAGATTATAACAGACTACTCAATCACTATAATGTAAATATTATATTAATACCTGCGTGTAATTATCTATCAGGGAATTTATATCCGATTATTCCTAAGATTATGAATGATAATAGGTGGATCCCTATATATATGGATGGCAAAGCACTTGTATTTATTAAGAGTTCTAAGGATAATGTAAAAATTATAAATAGATATAGAATCCCTGAAGAAAGGGTATATGATGAAATAATAATAGAGGCAAGAAAAGGAATAAAAAGGAATAACAGAATATCGGGATTTTATGCAAGCCTTGGATATGCCCTTATAGGTAAAGGAGAATATAAAGCTGGGAAGAGGGCTTATGAAAAGGCTTTAAGATTAAACCCTGAGGATAAAGGTTTATTGAGAATGATTGATATATTAAATAGTATGGGTTACTAATTTGGCATAGAGATTGCATAAATTAAGAGATAAAATGAAATATGATTTAAGTCTTGTTATAGCCTGTTATAATGAAGAACTCATATTAGAGAAGAGTATGGAAGAGATATTTGAGATTCTCGATTCCACGATATTCAGCTATGAGATAATATTTGTTGATGATGTGAGTAAAGATAGAACAAGAGAATTAATAGATAAAATTATTAAAAGGCATAAAGATAAAAATTTTAAAAAGATATTTCATGAAATAAATACAGGAAGAGGGGGAGCTGTCGCTGACGGAATTAGGATATCCGAGGGAGAAATTGTCGGATTTATAGATATAGATCTTGAAGTTCATGCAAGGTATATACCATCCTGTGTTATAGCTATAAAGGACGGATATGATATTGCTACTGCCTTCAGAATATATAAGTTTTATTGGAGATCTATAGATAGATATCTGATGAGTAAAGGTTATCATTACCTGTTGGAAAGAGTCCTTGGGGTTAATCTAAAGGATACAGAAACAGGCTTTAAATTTTTTAACAGGAGTAAAATTCTTCCTCTATTAGATGATATCCAGGATAAGGGATGGTTCTGGGATACAGAGATAATGGTCAGGGCGTATTATAAAGGGTATAAAATAATTGAAATTCCATCTCTATTTATGAGAAGATTTGATAAACCTTCATCTGTAAGAGCTATTTCTGATACTATTGATTATTTAAGAAAATTGTGGAAGTTTAGAAAGACAGCTAAAACATTATAAGTAGTTCGTAATATCCAGTAGATGGTTTATAATTTGGATTATAAATGTCATTATCATCAATAATCAATGGGGTTTCTACACATATACATAGATTTATATAGTTACAATGTCTATGCTTACGAAAAGAGAGATACATTAATAAGCGAACAAACGATTTACAAAGAGCTATCAGAAAGTAATAGGGAACGCAGTGATGAGAGAGAAAGGGAGGCAGAGGAAATAGAAAAATAAGAAAAGATAGAACCGGCACATTTCCTGTTTAAGGGAAATATCTATAAAATTCTTTACGATGCAAAACTCTCATCACTTCTACTTCTTTACTCTCAACCTCTATCCCTATACGATAGTCTCCTATACGAATCCTATATCTGTTAACACACCCTTTCATTGGCCTTATACCCATAATTTCTCTTATATCTTCTACTTTTGGCATTAACTCAAAAACAATATCATAGATTTTATGATAAATTTCCTGATTTTTTAGCTTCTTAAGGTCTTTTAAAAATTTTTTTCTATACTTAACTTCCATCTATAACTATTCTTCCAAAAATCGTAAAGCCTCTTTTTTTGATAATAGAGGAGTCTTCTTGGCTTCATCCATGGCCTTGTTTAAACAATAATCCTCTATTGTTTTTATAAAATCATCCAATGATTTTGGCATCTCAGGAAATATCTTTTCCCAGATTTCAATAGGTATAACTACCCCCTTTAATTGTCCTTTTTTATCAGTAAGATATTCAAATTTCATGTTTTTATCTCCTTTCTTCAAAATACACTTATTTTCTTCACTAATAGTCATATTATAACACAAATTCAGTATCAGCAGTTTACTTACGTCCGATAGAAAGGTTATTAGATTTATTAAGAAACAACCAGAAAGGAAGAAGGCAACTGGTATAGATAGGTTTGGCGTAAATCTTCCCTCAAGTTAAATTTTTAGGTGAGGATTCTTAACAAGATAACAATCTATTGTATAAGAATAATTATGGAAGATCAGTAAACTTGAGAATGAGATAGAAAGGGGAGAATGGAAAAGAGCTGAAAACTATGAAGAGCTTATGAAAGAACTCAAAGCAGAAGCTGAATCCATATTAACCAAGAAAAAAAGCAATTAGCATTCAAATAAGTGAAAAAGATCTTAGGGTTCTCAAGAAGAAAAGCATAGAAGCGGGTATTTACTATCATCAGACTCTCATATCCTACCTTATTAGACAATATGTAGAAGGAAGGATAAGGCTAAGTATTTGATAAGAAGATTCCTTATATTTTTAGTCCTCTCTATGCAAAAATTTGACACTACCTACAGAAGGAGAGAATTTGACATATATTATAAATCATGTTTAAATATAACAAATTTGTCATTGCCCCCGTAGCTCAGTAGGATAGAGCAAGGGATTCCTAATCCCTGTGCCGCACGTTCGAATCGTGTCGGGGGCATAATTATTGAAACTTTCTGTATCAATTTATGCTGAATTTTGAAATATAAGGAATTTTTCGTTTTATATTCGTTCACTTTGCATTTTCAATATTTCTTTATTTTCAAAGAATTCCTTTATATCTTAGGTATTTATTACCTCAAATATCTCTTACCGGTTTCAATAATGTGCTATAATAATTATATGAATGAGGATTATTTAAGAAAGATCCTTATAGATTTTAAAGAAGGAAGGATCAATATAGAGAGAATAATAGAGAGATTAAAAACTCTTCCCTATGAAGATATAGGTTTTGCAAATATAGATACTCACAGGGAGTTAAGGAAGGGAACTCCCGAAGTAATAATGGGAGAATGGAAGAGTTCTCTCCAGATTATTCATATAATAAGGAAAATGTTAGAAAGAGGAGGTAATATCTTTGTAACGAGAGTTGATAGCGAAAAAGGGGAAAGGTTATCAAATGAGTTCCCAGATGGAATGTATGATCCATTGTCAAGAACTTTCAGGATTGTAAACCATGAAATAGAGGTATTTAATAATGGTTATATACTTGTGTTAAGCGGGGGGACTTCTGATATTCCAGTTGCTGAAGAGTCAGCAATAGCTGCAGAGTTTATGGGTAATGTTGTAAAGAGGATATATGATGTTGGAGTTGCTGGAATTCATAGACTTTTTGCCCATATAGATGAACTTATGAATGCTAACATAATCGTTGTAGTTGCTGGAATGGAGGGAGCTCTTCCAAGTGTGGTAGGTGGATTTGTATCAAAACCTGTTATTGGAGTCCCAACAAGTATAGGCTATGGAACAAGCTTCGGAGGCATTTCAGCACTCTTATCGATGTTAAACTCATGTGCCTCAAATGTTGCGGTGGTAAACATCGACAACGGATTTGGAGCAGGATATATTGCAAGTCTTATAAATAGAGTGGGAATTAAATGAAGATAGCATATTTTGATTGTTTTTCAGGAGCAAGTGGCGATATGATTCTTGGAGCTCTTATAGACCTTGGATTGAGTAAAGAAGAGCTTTTAAATGAGTTAAATAAACTTTCCTTAAGTGGATATGAAATAATTCTTAGAGATGAGATGAGAATGAATATAAGGGGTAAGAGGATTGAGATAAGATCCAATGATAATAATAGAAGAGGGTTAAAGGAAATAAGAGGGATTATTGAGAATAGCCGTTTAAGCGATGAGGTGAGGGGTTTAAGCATAAAAATATTTGAGAATATTGCAAAGGCTGAAGCAAAAATTCATAATGTGGGTATAGAAGATATACATTTTCATGAAATAGGTGCTATTGACTCAATTGTGGATATTGTTGGTTCTGTGATAGGCATTAAATATCATAATATAGATTTAATATATTCTTCAAAGATACCGGTAGGAGGGGGATTAATAAGTGGATCCCATGGAATATTTCCTATCCCTGCTCCTGCAACAGTTGATCTGCTAAAGAATGTTCCCATATACTATAATGGTGTTGAATCAGAGATAATAACCCCAACTGGGGCTGCTATATTAACTACTATTTCAAGTGGGTTTGGTGAGATGCCCCCCATGATCTTGGAAGGGGTTGGTTATGGAGTTGGAAGTAGAGAATTTAAAGAGATGCCAAATATATTAAGAATTTTTACAGGCCATAAAACTACCGGGTATAAAAAAGATGAAGTATATGTGGTAGAAACGAATATAGATAATATGAATCCTGAGTTTTATGAAGTTCTTATGGATGAGCTATTTTTGAAGGGAGCACTTGATGTCTTTTTAACGAATGTATATATGAAGAAGAATCGGCCTGGTATTTTATTAAACGTTATATGCTATAGTGAGGATTTAGATAATCTCATAGATGTTATATACAAATCTACTACCTCTATAGGTATAAGATATTATGAGAGTAATAGATTGATTCTGGATAGAAAAATAGAATATATTGATACAGTATATGGTAGGGTGAGGGTTAAGGTAGCATTCAAAAATGGTGAGATTATTAATTATCATCCTGAGTACGAGGATTGTAAAAGAATTTCAAAGGATAAGGGAATATCTTTAAAAGAGATATATAATGAAATAAATGGAGTAATGAAAAAATGGATAACAGAGAATTAATAAAAAGAATCAAAAAACTTATTAAGGATAAAAACGGCATTCTCCTTGCTCATAATTATCAGAGGGATGAAATCCAGGAGATTGCTGATATAACCGGGGACTCCCTGGGATTAAGTATGGAAGCTTCAAAAACCGATGCAGATCTTATTGTATTCTGTGGTGTCCATTTTATGGCTGAAAGTGCATCAATCCTATCCCCCGATAAAAAAGTAATTTTACCCCGAATGGATGCTGGCTGTCCAATGGCGGATATGATAACAGTGAAGGACTTAATTAAAAAGCAGAAAGAATCTCCGAATCTTACAACAATTACATATGTAAATTCCTCTGCGGATGTGAAGGCATATAGTGATATATGCTGTACATCTGCTAATGCTATTAAGGTAGTAAATTCTATAAAAAGTAAGAATGGTATTCTATTTACTCCGGATAAGAATTTAGGTAAATATGTTTCAGATAAGACAGGCAAGGATATGATTTTATGGGAAGGATATTGTCCAACCCATAATAGGTTGAAAAAAGAAGAGGTTTTAAAATTAAAGGATAAATATCCTGATGCTCTATTTGTTGCTCATCCTGAATGCAGGCCAGAGGTATTGGAAATTGCTGATCATATATGTAGTACATCAGGAATATATAAGTTTGCAAAGGAGAGGGATAACGAAATATTTATAATAGGAACAGAAGCAGGTATCCTCTATAGATTAAAAAAAGAGAACCCCAAGAAGAAGTTCATATTAGCCTCTAAAAATTTGATATGTCCAAATATGAAGTTAACACGGCTTGAGGATGTTCTGAGCTCTCTTGAAAGGATGGAAAATATAGTAAAGGTTCCGGAAGATATAAGGATATTGGCGAAGAGGTCCCTTGACAGGATGTTAAGCATACCAAGGGATTAATTAAAAGGGATAAATAGCTTTGGATATCTAAGAGAGAAACTAATGGATCGGTTCTTCCTCTTTGTAGTTTTCTGATTCTATCTGAATTGTTACATGGTCAATATTGAATCTCTCTTTTAACATATTCTTTATATCAGCCAATATATTATCTATATGAAGAAGCCTATTGTTCCCAACAGTAATATGAGTACTTAATGTATGTATCCCTGATGAAAGACTCCATATATGAAGGTCATGGATTCTATCCACACCATCAATCTCCTTTATAGCCTTTCCTACCATTCTTGAATCTATCTCCTTTGGAGTTGATTCAAGCAATATATCAAAGGCTTCTCTACTGAGTCTTAATGCACTTATTATTATAATTATCCCTATTACAATGCTTATTATAGGGTCAATAATAAATATACCTGTAAAAGCAATAGCAAAACCTCCGAGTATAACTCCTATAGATGATAATGTGTCACCAAATAGATGAAGAAAGGAAGAATATATGTTCAGATTTTCTCCCTTAGATTTTGAGAGTATAAGCATTCCTATTATATTTCCTATTAATCCTATAAATGCTACTGAGATCATATATGAACTTCTTATAGTTACAGGATTTAGTATCCTCCTATATCCCTCATAAAATATATAGAATGAAATAAATATTAATATTAATCCATTTATAAAAGCAGCCAATACCTCCAATCTATAATAGCCATAACTCTTCTTTGAGGTTGCTGGCTTTGAAGAAAAAATAAGGGCTATAAATGTTAAAGTTAATGCTAATAGGTCTGTAAGGACATGAAAGGAGTCTGACAAAAGGGCAAGGCTTCTACTTATAATACTTCCAATTATTTCTATAATAAATATAGATATGGTAATTAGAAGTACATATATTATTCTCTTCTTTGCCTTTATCCTATTATTTAGAATCTTCTCCATTGGATTCTACTTTCTTAAATGTCCTTATTCTTCTTTGAGACCTTTTTAATATTTTCTTTAGTTTTCTTATTTCTTTTGGATCAGAATTTTCATTCTTTTTCTTCTCACTTATTATCTTTTTCAAATCCTTTATTCTCTTCTCTCTCTTTTCTATATTTATCATATTCATCCCTCCATATTATTTTATAGTTTTTTATATTTCTTAACACAAGCTTCACATAATCTCTTGTCTCTTTATATGGAATCATCTCTATAATTTCATCCTGCTCCATATTATTAAATTTAATTCTGTTCCACCAACTATCCACCCTATTCTCTCCAGCATTATACCCTGCAATAGTCATTATTAAATCCCCATTGAATCTATTAAGAAGCTCAGAGAGGTAATAAATTCCAAAAGATATATTGGTTTCTGGCTCTTTCAAAATAGTTTCATCAAAGTTATCGATTCCCAGTTCTGATGCTATTCTACTTCCTGTAGATGGTATTATCTGCATAAGACCTATAGCATTTGACCTTGAGATACTCTCTGGATCATATAAGCTTTCCTGTCTTATTAAACCAGCAACAATAAATGGACTAAAATTATTAATCTTAGCATATTTTTTGATATAATTCCAATATCCTAATGGATATTTTATTTTATATAAGTCTTCTGAGTTATAGGATAACTCGGAAGCCTTTATAGCAAATATTATAGAGTTATAATATTCCTTAGCCTCATTTAAGATATGTCCGATATTATATAGCAATAGAGGATTATCGTTATGTATATATTTAAGCTCTCTATCTAACAGATAATTGAGCTTGAGATTAATTACTTCTTTAATCCTATTTAGAAGTTTTATATCTTCTATTGAAAGTTTGGCTTTTTTCTCAATATTTTCTATATCCTTCTTTGAAGAGAGAGATTTCTCAAACTTTCCAAATTTAATCAATCTTTTGTTTGCCATATATCCATAATATCCATCCTGTTTTCTTTTCATAACCTCAGTATACATCTCTACCGCTTTATTAATATTCCCGCTCTTCTCCATCGTTCTTCCAGCCCAATATAGAGATTGGAGTTCATAGAGGGAATGAGCACTTATTCCCTTAGTAAAGTATTCATAAGACTTTTTATAGTCTCCTGATAAATAATAGATCCACCCAATTCTCCATATAGACTCATCATAAAACTTGTTTTTTGGAAATCTATTAATAAGCCTCATGTAGTAAGCTATAGCCTTCTTATATTTACCCTCTTCTTCTAATATTCTACCAATAACATACATACCTTTTATAGCATACTCTCCCTCTTTAGAATTAGAAACGACCCTTTTCATTATCATTATTGCCTTGGAGTTATTATCTATATTCCAATAATAGAGTCCCAATTCATATAACCCTTCCAGAGATTCTTTACTATTATGATATTCGGTGATCAACTTTTTTAGTGTCTTGATAGCCTTTTTAAATCTACCTATCTTTATATATGCTTTAAAAAGCTTTAAGAGTGCCTGAGGATGATAATCTCCTTTGATTCTATTAAGTATATTAATAGCACCATAAAAATCCCCCTCATTAAATAATAAATCTCCTTCTTTAAGTAAAGATTCTTCATCTAATTTATCTATTGATATTAAATTATACATCTCTCCTTTAGCTAATTTAGCATATGAATCTTTTGGATACTTTTCTCTGATCAACTGATATATATGGATGGCTTTCTTATCTTCATTAAGTTTATCAAGAATCTTAGCTAACATAAAATATATTTTAGGTTTCTCTCTATCTATAAATTCATCTAAAAGAGCCTTTATAAGATGCTCTTCAGCCCTTTTATAAACATTAAGATTATAATATCCCTTCCCAATCTCATATTCTACATCCGGTATCAAAGGAGATTTTTTATATCTTGATAAAAACCTTTCTCCTAAATTAACTGCTTCTTCATATCTCTTAGATCTGTTTAATGTCAATATAAGAAAATAGTGAGGATATTCAGGAATATATTCATATTTATCTATTAACATCCTAAATGAGCTCTCAGCATCTTTATAATTGTCATTAGAAAGATATGATAATCCTTCTATAAATTTCTTCCTATTATATGTTATATTATCCTCTGAAGTGTATGCTTTTAAAGAGGATATAGCTATAATTAATATTGCAAAAATAATTCTCATTTTTTATATTAAAACATCAAAGAAATAGAGAGTCAATATAGAGGGGTTATTAATTTTAGATTATAGTAATAAAATGTTATTAAAGGGTCTTTAATTGAGAGTAAAAACAAGGGTGTTAAAATTTATAGATTTTATTATAGGGAAGCCTTTAATATATATAATTTCCTTTATACTAAAAGATAATAAGAAAGAATGTAAAGATATTAAGAAGATATTGGTTATAAGGCCTGGAGGGATAGGAGATGCTACTCTTCTTCATCCATTCATAAAGGAATTGAGAGAAATATTTAGAAACAAGGAAATACATCTCCTTGCAGAGAAGAGAAATTATGGTATACTTACCATATCTCCCTATATAGACAAAATATTTCTGTATGATAAAATGGGTGATATGTTTAGGCTATTAAAGGAGGATTATGATATTATTATAGATACCGAACAATGGCATAGGCTTTCGGCTATTCTCTCCTATGTTAAAAGAGCTCCCAAAAGGATAGGATTTGCAACCAATGATAGGGTAAAACTGTTAACAGACCATGTCGGTTATAGCCATACGGATTATGAGGTTCACAGTTTCTTTAATCTATTAAGATTAATAAAGGATAAGGAATTTAGCTTTAATCCAGATGAGCCATTTATCTTTATCTCTGATGATTTGAAGAGATGGGCAGAAAGTTTATTAGAGGGAGTTAAGCATAATAAAATAGTCGCTATATTTCCTGGAGCAAGTATAAAAGAGAGGAAATGGGGAGCTGACAAGTTTCTGTTGTTAGCAAAAAGGTTAGCGAATGAAAGGATTAATATTGTTGTTGTGGGAGGCAGGGAGGAGTATAGAATTGGGGAGATGATAGAAAAATCAGTAAATGGATTAAATTTTGCAGGTTTTCTTAGCCTTTCTAAAACATCAGCTATTATCTCCCAGGTAGATGCTCTTGTTACTGGAGATTCAGGTATAATGCATATAGCCTATGGAGTAGGAACTCCAACTGTATCTCTATTTGGACCAGGGATAAAAGAAAAATGGGGACCAAAGGGTAAGAAGCATAGAGTAATATTTAAGGAGCTTCCCTGTAGTCCCTGTACAATATTTGGATATACACCAAGGTGTAAGAAAGATATTAAATGTATGGATATGATCTCAGTAGATGAGGTTACAGAGAATGTTATGGAGGTTCTGTATGATAGCAATAGCTTTAGAAAATGTGAGTAAGAGATACAAAGAGGGGATGCTAAGTAAAGGGAGTATTGCTTTAAATGGATTGAATCTAAATGTAAATAAAGGAGAGGTATTTGGACTCTTAGGACCAAATGGGGCAGGTAAGACCACAGCAATAAAAATTTTACTAAATTTTATCCGTCCTGATTCTGGAAGGGCGTATATAATGGGAATGGATGTAAATAATATTGATACCCATAAACTTATAGGATATTTACCTGAAAATCCTTATCTATATGACCACTTAACAGCAGAGGAATTACTCTGGTTTGGAGGAAGGGCATCAGGACTTGAGTATTCGGTAATAAAGGATAGAATCAGGCATTTATTGGAGATATTTGATCTGATTGAAGTAAAGGATAAATCATTAAGAAGTTATTCTAAGGGTATGGTTCAGAGGGTTTCCTTTGCATTGGCAATGATTAATGACCCTGATATACTTCTTTTAGATGAACCAATGAATGGATTGGATCCATTGGGGAGAAAGAAGTTTGTGGATATAATAGTCAAGATGAAAGAAAGAGGGAAAACTATATTAATAAGCTCTCATATATTGAATGATATTGAAAAATTATGCAATAGATTTGGAATTGTTGTTAATGGTAGATTGGGATATATAAGTAATATAAAGGATATGTCTGATAACACTGATTTAGAAAATATTTTCCTAAAGGTGGTTGAAGATGAGAAGAATATGGCCAATAGCAATTATAACATTTAAAGAGGGAATAAGGGATAAGACTATATATGGTATATCCCTTTTGGCTCTGCTTCTATTTATTGTAAATCTTATTATTTCAGAAATGTTTATGAGAGATATTGGGAAGGTTACTGTAGACTTAACCCTATCTACTATATCATTATCCGGTCTGCTTCTTGTTTTGTTTATAGGGATTAATCTTATAGGGAAAGATTTAGACAAGAAAACAGTATATACAATCCTCTCTCGTCCATTCTCAAGAGCAGACTATCTTTTTGGTAAATTTACAGGGATTACCCTTATAATTGTTTTATCCATACCCATATTGTCTATATTTGGTGTGATTTCATTAAGTATTGTAAAACTAAGATTTGGTAAATACTTCCTACACTTTTCCTGGTATCCATTTCTTATAGCAATAATACTCATAATCTTTTCCCTTATACTGCTCACATCCTTAAGCCTTCTCTTTTCATCCTTTACATCAAGTTCTTTTATCACTCTTATATTTACAATAATCTCATATATAATAGGAAATTCTATAGAGGAGGTTAAAAGTATTGTAGAAGTTAAAGCAATGGGGGTAGAAACAAATCCTATTATAAACTATATTATCAAGATAGCATATTATATGTTTCCGAATCTATCTTTATTTAATGTAAAGATCCAGGCAGCCCATGGTCTAAATATCCCTTTTTCATATCTATTGTGGGTAATAATATATGGAATAATCTATACTACCATTTCGCTTTTAATAGGATGTGTACTATTTAGAAGAAGGGAATTCCCGTGAGATATATTATAATACCCCTCATATTTATTCATATATTTATATCCGGAGTTTTATATAATAAGAGGGAGTCAATTCCTAAGATTGAAGTAGCAGGTTATCTTCTACCATCCAGGTTCCTGAAGCTGACCTCTTTAGAATTCAGGCAAATTGTTTCCGATTTTTTATTCCTTAAGACATCTATTTTTTTAGGAGGGAAGGTTGGGCCAGGAGGGAAGCTAAATCTTAAGAGAGAGGAGTGGATATGGATATATAATGCACTCGATGTTATTACAGACTTAGATCCATATTTTTTAGACCCATATATATTTGGAGAAGGGATTTTAACATGGGAAGCAGGGATGGTAAAGGAGATGAATATATTGCTTTTAAAGGGTATAAAATATAGAGACTGGGATTGGAATATCCCATTTTCTATCGGTTTCAATTACTTCTATTTTCTTAAAAACAGGAAGATGGGAGCATATTATATAATGAAAGCCTCAGTATTACCTGGGAGTTTCTTCTTCCTTCCGCAGCTTGCTGCAAGATTAAAGTATGAGAGCGGAGATACATATGGTGCAATAATATTCCTTAAGAATATCTATAATAGTACCGCAAATCCTACTATTAAAGCATCAATGCGTATGAGAATAAAGGCTTTGGAATCTATATATTTTTTAGAGAGAGGGGTGATTAAATATAGGGGAAAATATGGAAGGAATCCAGAGAAGATAGATGATCTTGTGAAAAAGGGGATAATAGAGAATATCCCCGAGGATCCATACGGAGGTGTATTTTATATAGATCAGAGGGATGGTAGAATAAAGACAACAAGTAGACTTGCAATTATTAAAAAATGAGATATATTATTGCATTCATATTTGGATCTGTTATAGGTAGTTTTTTAAATGTATGCATATATAGAATTCCAAGAAAACTCTCCATTATATCTCCAAGATCTTACTGCCCTTTATGCAATGGTCCTATACCGTTCTATTATAATATACCAATAATCAGCTATATAATCCTTCTTGGCAGGTGTCATAAATGTAAGGAGAATATATCTATTCGCTATCCATTGGTTGAGATATTAGCGGCTGCCCTATCAATATTGCTTATTGTAAAATTCAGGCTCTCAATAGATTATTTCATATATCTACTATTCTCCTACTCTTTAATAATCATAATATTTATAGATATTGAACATGGGATTGTTCCTGATATTATAACTATCCCTGGTATTATAATAGGTTTTGTGGCATCATTTAAGTCTAATGATATTACATATATGAGTTCATTGATAGGTATCCTATTAGGTGGAAGTACTCTATTTATAGTCGCTGTAATATTTTATATATTAACCAGAAGAGAAGGAATCGGAGGTGGTGATATTAAACTCCTATCTATGATAGGGGCATTCTTGGGATGGAAATCTATATTTATTATAATATTTATTGGATCCTTTACTGGAACCCTATTTTCTATTCCATTGATGATTACCGGAAAGAAGGGTAAGAGTGACCCGATTCCATTTGCTCCATTCCTGTCATTAGGGGCATTCTTATATCTATTTTTTGGAGAAACATTTATAAAAATTCTTTATGAGAATCCCATTTATAGGCCTTAGAATAGAGATAATAATAAGCTTTATCCTTCTTATGACCCTTTCTATCCTTATTCTAAGTATGATAATTATAAAGATTACAGGAAGGGATATGATAAAGAGAGAGATAGAAGAGGGGGAGATTATTGCAAGCTCTATAAAAAATAGCCTTGAACTTATTCCATTAAAGAACCAAAACTTACAAAATATAGTAGATACATATTATAAAAATTATAAATTAAAGGAAATATGCTTTGTTGATAATAACCACAGGATAATAGCTCATAATGATAAAACTCTTATAGGGAAATATTATAGAAACAATAATAACTTGCTAACCATATCAAAGCCTATAAAACATGTAGGTATACTATTTATTAGACCTTTTATTAAGAAAGGTCTTCCTATATCAGAGAGATTTATACTTTTATATATACTATTTAATTCAATAATATTGATAATCTTAGGTAGCTTCCTGTTATCAAGATTAATAGTAAATCCCATTGATAAGCTTGTTAAGGTCACAGAGAAGATTGCTGATGGAGATTTAACTCAAAGGGTACCACTAACTTATAAAAATGAGATCGGTAGATTGGCAGACTCATTTAATAAGATGGTAGATTCACTAAAGGAGAGCATAAATATAAGGGATAACCAGCTTGAGGAATTAAATAGAATCAATAGGGAGTTAAAGGAAGCTCAAGAAGGGGTTGTTAGGGCTGAAAAACTTGCTACAATGGGTAGGCTTGCTGCTGGAATTGCCCATGAAATAGGAAATCCCTTAAATATTATCTTAGGATATATAGCTCTTTTTAAAAAGGTTAAAGATGAAAAGAGAGCTGAAAGCTATTTAGAGAAGATAGAAGAGGAGATAAACAGGATAAATAAGATTATAAGGGACCTTTTAGACCTCTCAAGGCCATCAAAGTTTATAGTGAGTGATACAGACATAAATAAATATATAAGGAGTTGTATGGAGCTATTATCCCATGAAATTAAAAAGAAGGATATAAAGCTTGAATATAACCTAAATGCTGATATTCCAATAGTAAAAATTGATGGAGAACGGTTCAAACAGGTTATTATAAACCTTTTGATAAATTCTATAGATGCAGTAGATAATAATGGCAGAATATCTATTTCTACTGAGTTTACCATATTTTCAAAGGATTCAATAAAATCATTGAAATTTAAAGATGGGGACAGAGTTATAATAGTATCAATCTCTGATAATGGGAGAGGAATCAGTAAAGAAAACATAAATAGGATATTTGATCCCTACTTTACAACAAAGGAGCCGGGTAAGGGAACAGGTCTTGGTCTTACTATATGTCAGCAAATAATTGATTCATTCAATGGCGATATAGTTGTAGAGAGCGAGGAGGGGAGTGGGACCACATTTAGAGTGATACTGCCTGAAAAATAAAAAATAATCAGTTTCTTCTTTGTATTCTGATGCGAAGATTATTAACTTAATTTTTTTATTGACATAATATAATAATAAAAATAAGATATTCACATGATATCAGCTATTGTTCTGGCTGCAGGGGAATCAAAAAGAATGGGAGAAATGAAACAGCTTCTACCATGGAAAGGGAAAACAGTGATAGAGGCTGTTATAGATAATTTGTTAAGCTCTAAACTTGATGAAATAATAGTTGTATTAGGGTATAATAGAGAAAAAATAACCGGCTTTATAAAAGATAAAAATGTTAAAATAGCATTCAATGAAAACTATAAAGACGGAATGTTTTTGTCTATAAAAGCTGGTCTATCTCTTTTATCAGATAAATGTAGATCTTTCATGATAGTACTTGGAGATCAACCTCATATAAAGAGCGATACCATAGATATAGTAATAGATGAGTTCTTAAGAGGAAATAAGGGGATCTTATCTCCGATATTTAAAGGGAAAAAGGGGCATCCTATTATATTTGATATAAAATATAAGGAAGATATAATGAAATTGAATAATAATGCTACATTAAGAGATGTGATTAAGGATAACAGAGATGATATTCTAATGGTTGATGTAGAAGACGAAGGAGTAACGAAGGATCTTGATAAAAGAGAGGATTATTTAGAATGCTTATAGAAGAAGTTTTTGTAGTAAAGGCACCAATCCAAAAGGTATGGGATTTTCTTATAGATATAAAGAGCCTCTCTTCTCTGTTCCCTCAATATATTAAAGATATACAGATAATCGATGAGAAGAATTTTGTTGGAACAGTTAAGGTTAAAGTAGCTTTCCTTAGCGCTACTTTTAAAGGCTCAATGACTATAACAGATATAGATCCTCCTCGTAGATTGGAATCAATATGTAAAGGAAAAGCCCCCCTTGTAGGAAGTACTGTAAGTCAGAAAAACTATCTTTATTTAAAAGAAATTTCAGATAATGAAACAGAGGTGAGATATAGATCTGAAATAAATGTAGTGGGAAGGTTATCTACCTTAGGAGAGAGAGCTATAAGAGGAAAGGCAAAAGAAATAGGGAAAGAATTTGTTTTAGCTATAAAGAATAGATTGGAAGATGAACTGTCATAGATGTGCCCGATATCTGAAAGAAGGAGAATTAAAATATATTGTAAGTGTATCTGTAACTGCAGATTTTGATGGAGTTTTAAAAGAGGAAAAAGAGAATATAGATGATATATTGAAAGAGATTGAATATATGGATGAATATGCCCTTGAAAGGGATGTATACGAAAATCTGGCAGTGATTCTATGTAAAAGATGTAAAGACCACATTATAGATGAATTAAGAGGGAAATATATAGTTTAAAGTTTTAATTTCTCGAAAATGTAAAGCGAGTATAAAGGCAGACTCTAATACTATTAGAGTCTGCCTTTTAATATTTATATTTCTTTTCCTTAGTACAATTATCCCTATTTAAATCCATACTCCTTCCATCTCTTATCAATTAACTGACGAGTCTCTTCATCTATTGTAAATCCAACCGGTGGATATATATCTCCTCCATACTGTTCCTGGGGGGTATATCTCCAGTTCTTTGTTGCATCAATAAGCATTCTGTTCCATACACCAACACCGAATCTTTTCATATTTCTATCCTCTATTGGAACAGCAGGATCTATTGGAGATCCAGGAGTTCCTTCAACTAATACCAGGTCTCCCTCTCCAGGATTAAATCTATAGGCAATTGCCCATTCTATTGCTTCGAAGTTATGAATATCTATATCATCATCTACAACAATAACATTTTTACCCATCCAGTAGGGCATTTGAGACCACAAGGCCATTGCAATCTGTTTTGCCTGTCCTAAATAAGTCTTCTTTATCTTTACAGCAATGGTATTAACTGCACTTGCTGGAAGGATATATACATCTAAAATTCCGGGAACACCAGAAGCCTCCAATATATTCCATGCAACTGCAGAGGCTGATATCTGAGTCATACATGCATCCTCATTTGGATGGCCTGGTCCCCAGCATTCAAGGGTCCCCTGAAATATCGGATCATTTCTATGCATTATACACTCTACCTTCATTGATGGTCTCTTCTCCCTTTCCCCTGCATAATATCCAGTATATTCACCAAACGGTCCATCATATTCATACGTATCAGGATCAGGAGATATATACCCCTCATATACAACCTCTGCTGTTGCTGGAACATATAGATCAACAGTTTCGCATTTAACCAGGGCAACAGGTTCCTTTCTTATAGCACCCATAACATCATATTCACATATGCCATAGGGAACCCCGGCAGCGCCAACTATAAAATATACTGGATCCCATCCTAGGAATACAGCAACCGGCATCAATTCTCCTCTATCTCTATATTTTGTAAAGTGCATACCCCAATGCTGTCGGTAAGATAAAGCTTCGCTTAATCTATTCTTATCAACTAACATTCCTCTATATGTTCCTATATTTACCCATCCTGTATCAGGATCCTTCGTAACCACACCAACAGAGGTCTGAGGGAATCTTCCCCCATCCCAGTGATGCCATTTAGGAATTGGAAATTCATAGAAGTTTACATCGTCCCCCTTTAATATATTATCTTTAACAGGACCACTATCAAGAATTATGGGTTTTATCTGTTCTTTAAAACTCTTTCTGAAAAATTGAATCATATCGCTGAAACCAGAATCCTTTGGAAGCCCTAAAGCCATTGCAAGTCTCTTCCTTGTTCCTATACCCCCTGTAAATAATTTTGTGCATCTTCCATCTTTATAATCCTTTATATTTTCAAAAAGAAGTGCTGGGCCCTGTTCATCTAAAGCCTTCCTTGCAATTCCACCAATCTCAATATTCCAATCAACCTCTGCCTTTATTTTTAATAGTTCATTCTCTGATTCTAATCTATTAATCCAGTCCCTTAAATCTTGATAAGCCATAAATACCTCCTTAAATTAAAATTACCTTCTTTTTAAATCTATTCCAGCCTTTAATAATCTCTCCTTAACCTTCTCTGTTACCCCTGGTGGTAAAACTCTTTCCCCCATTATGGGTCTTTCTTTTGAAACGGTGGCATCAATCAATATTCTTGAGCTTAATGAGGATACTCCCCCTGTTTCAATCCCCCTTTCACCTATTTTTCTCTCTGATGGATCTATTCCATACCCAGCAACCCTGGGGGTTATATATGTATCAAACTCAGGCTGATATCTTGAAGATATTGCCCATATAATGTCATCAATATTATAGACATTGACATCATGATCAACAACCACCAATATCTTTATATATCTGCCAATACCTGAAGAATATAAAGCGTCTGCAACATGGTGAACCTGTCCTTCATATTCTTTCTTTATAGATACTGCTGTTATATATACCCATGTAGCACCAAATACATTAACTCCTGTAATTTCCGGACAGATTTTCTTTGCATTTTTATAGAATATAGCAGAATTAAATACACCAGGGATTATATGACCTTCTGTGGGAGGTTTTCCAAGATATGTTCCCTGAAATATAGGGTTATCTCTATGGGTTATACATGTGATTTCAAATATTGGGTGTTCATATGTGCCAGAATAGTACCCGGTAAATTCTCCAAAGGGACCCTCGGTATTATGGATTCCTATTGGGACTCTTCCTTCTAAAACAATCTCCGCTGTTGCTGGAACAAGCAGATCCACTGTATCACACTTAACCAGTGAAACCGGTTCTCCCCTTAAGCCACCAGCTACATCAAGTTCATCAACACCATATTCAATAGGAGATGGAGCAATCATATTCACAATTGGATCAAGACCTATTGCAACAGCCATCTCCATATATTTCATCCCTGCATCTTTACATTTTTTATAATGCATTCCTATATGCTGCTTATCCTGAATAAATATATTAGTTTTATTTTTACCCTTGACATGCATTCTGTACATTCCACCATTCTGTCCGCCGGTTTCTATATCCTTTGTAATAACCATTCCAAAATCGCTGAATCTACCGCCATCTTTATCATTCCATTTAGGTATCGGAAATTTATCAAGATTAACCTTATTCCCCTTTAATATATTCTCCTTACATGGACCCCCTGAAACTACAATAGGTTTTACAGGTTGATCAATTCTTTCTGCAAGAAAGGGAACAAGATTTTCTTCTGGAACTCCTAATGCCATAGCGATTCTTTTATTTGTTCCTAATATATTTATTGCAACCCTTTTATCATATCCCTTAATATTATTAAAGAGAACAGCTGGACCAAGCCTTGTCAATTCTCCAACAGCTCCTATTTCAAGATCCCGTTTTATCTCAGAATCTATCTCTATAAGCTCTCCATTATCTTTTAAGAAATCTATAAATTCCCTCAAACTATTGAATGCCATAATTACCCCCTTTTATCTTATTTTCTTAACAATATCCATGATTCTTTCTCTAACCTCAGGTGGAACATCTATCTTTTCAAATCTATCTAATTGATCCAGAGGTTTTGTAGCATCTATGCCCAATTTTGATGTTCTTGTAATCAATATTGGGGTATCATAAGCCATTTCACCACCTATAGATGATGGATCAAGCATAAACCCTGGCATATCAGACTTTGTTATCATATCTCTATCCGGTTGCGATCTCGTAGCAATTGCCCATTCAACCTCCTCTGTATCGTATATATCAATATCTTTATCAACAACAGCTACCATCTTTATAAATGGATGGGACGAGAGTACATCCTCTATAATTCTTTTAGGATCGTCCTCAGCCCCTTTATCAATCTGAACAATTGCAATTAGTCCCAATGCCTTTAAATGGACTCTTAAAACATTTGGAAATTTTTCCTGAATGGACCTCATATTATCAAGCTCCCACGATATATCCATAAGGACAGACTCTTCTGTTGTAAATGGCATTAGTGCATGATATATTGGATTCCTTCTATGGGTAATAACTTCTATATCACCTATAGGACTCTCAAATGTAAAATAATATCCTGATGATTCTCCAAGGGGTCCCTCTTTAACCTTCAGATTAGGCTTTAATCTTCCTTCTAATACAAACTCTGCATATGCTGGAACTTCAAGATCTACAGATTCACATTTAACAAGTGGAATAGGTTCTCTTGATAGTCCCCCTGCAATATCAAACTTATCTACACCCTGGGGAGCCCATATAACCGATGAGAAAAATGTCAGGGGATCCATTCCAATAGCTATTGCTATCTCTAATGGCTTATTTAATTCATCAGCTTTTTTTAAGAAAGTAGATAGGGGTGGAGTTGCCAAAGCAATTCCTACTTCACTATCACCCCTTATCTGAACCCGGTGAATTCCCATTCCTCTTATTCCTGTTTCCGGGTTCTTTGCAATTGTAACTGCAGATGTTAGATACGGACTTTTGTCTCTCTCAAAATGAGTTAAGATAGGAATAACTTCTCTTAATTTTATATTATCCTTTATTATTACCTCCTTTACAGGACCATTATCCAGAATGACAGGTTTTATTGGTCTGCTTCTTCTTGATATATATTCTTCTCCAATTTTATCCTCTTCAATATCCAATGCTAATGCCAGACGCCTTCTTCTACCAAGAAGATTCCCTATTATAGGGATATTATAATCTTTAACCCTTTTAAATAGTAATGTTGAACCACTATATTTATCCATATATTTCATGACTCCTGAAATTTCATATAGGGTAGAGAGTTCATCTTCTACCTCTATAAGATCTTCCTTATTTCTTAATACCTCCATAAATTCTCTAAGATCTTTATACATAATCTCCTCCTTTTTTACATCCTCCTTTTTTACTTTAATCTATTTTTAAATTTTCTTAGTGGATCTATCTTATTTTCTTCGCTCTCTACTATATCTGTTATTTCATTATCTCTGTATATAGCAATATACTTCCTTCTTAGAATAATAAATTCGGTTTTCCTGTCATTCCAAACATATGCATCAGGATTCTCAAATAGAGGCTTTTTATATCTTTTAAATAACTCTTTTATCAAATTGTCCCAGAAATCCATATCAGGAACATATACAATATCAAATCTATATAGCCTATCCTTATAGAAAAAACATTGAATTTCACTCACATATTTACTTTTATGGGGAAGTTCTTTAACCACAAATATTCTCTCATCCGGGACATGGAATACCTTATTTGTTACTTCATATCCTTCTCCAATAACTTTCTTGAATTCTTCTGTAAACATTCCAAGTCTGAGCCCTGAAAAATTTCTTTCTATTAAACCTATTTCAATCTTATCTGCATAAGATAATCCCTCTGCTAATAATATGAATATTATTAATATTCTTATAACCTTAATCTTTAAAACCATAGTCCTTCCAGTTGTTCAGTACCTTCTCCTGAATTTCCTTCGGGTATATATTTTTAAAGGATGCTTTCTTTGGAATTTCTTCTTCTTTCCAATCCTTTGGCCATGTGCAGTCATAGACTACATTTGCTCCAATACCATAAGTTCTCTCATGTTCTGATAAATATGGAATCAGCAAATGCCCAGGAGCATTTGATAAGGTGTTTGTCCCTCTTATGGGATGATGGACTGTTGAAAACGCATGGAATACCTCCCTCATATCAGTTGGATCAACATCGGCTTCAACAACTATAACCTTTGTTAAGAATGATCCATTCTTATTTGCCCATATACAGCTTGCTATCCTGTTTGCAATCCCTGAATAGGGAGTCTTTGTAGAAACAACAACAGCGAATATACAGCTTTCAGGAGGAATATATACACCGGTTATAGGTAGTCCAGCTTTTACAAGATCAGACCTTATATCTGAAGCCATGGAGATATTCATGGCTACATCACAGTCATCTATTGCCATTCCCATATTTGATGCTGTCAGTATCGGATTCTTCCTGTGAGTTATCGCCTTTACATTATATATAGGCTTTGGAGACCTACCAGATGTTTGATACCCGGGGTACTCTCCAAAGGGGCCCTCCTCCATTCTTTCATATGGCATAACCTCACCCTCTATAACTATCTCTGAGGTGGCTGGAACAAACAAATCGTTTGTCTCACATTTCAAAAGATTAAGCGGTTCCCCCCTAACTCCACCTATAACATCTACCTCACTTACACCATGGGGAATACAGCTGGTTCCGATAAAGGTTGTAACCGGCTCTGGAGCTATAGAAATTGCAAAGGGCATAGGTTTACCCCTCTCTTCATACTTGGCATATATAACTCCGATATGCTGTTGAGGTACTATTAACCCTCCTAATCTTTTTTTATCATGTATCATAGCCCTATACATACCCCAGTTTATCCATCCTGAATCAGGATCCTTCGTTGCTGTTACATGCCATGTGCATAAATATCTTCCACCATCCCCACCATGGATCATTAAGGCAGGAAACTCGTATAGATCAACCTCATTCCCTATATGAATCTCTTCCTTACATGGGCCATCACTGACAAGATTCGGTTTAATAAGTGATTTTCTTCCTTCATCATACTTATTAAGTATCTCTGTATATGTTGAATCAGGGGGCATATCAAGGGCTATTGCAAGCCTTCTAAAGGATGCAAGTGGGTTACCCAATACTCTATATCCTTCTGGATAATCCTTAATCTTTTCAAATAATATTGCAGGGCCAAGTTCCTCACATCCCTTTCTCATAACTGCTCCTGCTTCAAGATTCCAATCAACCTCTTTCTTTATCCGGTGCAGATCTCCACTCTTCTCCAGTGCATCAATAAATTCTCTTAGGTCATTGTATGGCATATTACCTCCTTATTTATAGAAATTTAAATTTTTAAGACTTATTATTTAAGTCCGTATTCATTCCATCTATTTCTAACTTTTTCTATATCTTCACTATCTGCAAGGCATGATGGTGGATGCCTTAATCCACCCCACTCTTTTCTCGGTTCCCAATCACTTGGCCAGGTGGCATCAAGTAATATCTTATCCCATCTTCCAATATCTCCTGCTTTTTTTCTCTGGTCAGGATCAACAGATGGATCGAGTGAACTCATATGTCCTTTAGATACCATAAGCCCCCTATATGCCTGAAATCTATAAGCTAAAGCAGAATTTACTCTCCTCATATCATAAACATCTACATCAGAATCCACAACTATAACCAGCTTGCCAGCGAATGGTATTGCTCCCCATAGAGCGGATGCTACCCATTGGGCATGACCATAAAATAGTTTATTTATACTTATATACACATTATGAAATATTGCCTCCGGTGGCGTCCATACCCCTGTTATTCCCTGTACTCCCACATTTTCAATTCTATCCCATATCTGAGCAGAGAGGGTAACTGCAACAGCACTCTCTGGATCACCCACACCAAAATGGGATGCAACCCCTACAGGAGATGCTAAAAATATGGGGTCATTCCTGTGAGTAATACAATTTACTGTAAATACAGGTCTTAATACAGAACCAAGTTCAGAATAATATCCTGGATATTCACCAAAGGGACCCTCAGGTTTAAATCTATCCGGGTCAAGATCTAAATAACCTTCTAAAACAATCTCTGAATTTGCAGGAACTTCAAGGTCTATTGTTTCACATTTAACAAGTTTAACTGGTTCTCCCTTAAGTCCTCCTGCAACATCACATTCATTTACCCCCATGGGAATATCTGATGTTGCCGCTAAAAGTAATGTGGGTTCAACCCCTATAGCAATTACAACAGGACACTTTTCTCCTCTTTCATAATATTTTCTTGCATGATAGAGTCCATGTCTTGGACCTATCCATAGGTTTGTTGTAGATCTTCTGTCACTTACCATACCCCTGTATACGCCCCAATTTACCCACCCTGAATCAGGGTCCTTTGTAATAATAATTGCCCATGTGGCAATATACCTGCCTCCATCCCTTGCATGGAGTTTTGGAACCGGAAATTCAAGAATATCGATATCATCTTCTCTATGGATAATCTCTTTTACCGGGGATGTAGATACCAGAATGGGTTTTATCATCTCCTTTGATCTCTTTCTATAGTATTCTACAAGCTCCCGATAGGTAGTGTCTTCTGGTAAATCAAGCCCTATTGCAGTTCTCTCTCTTGTTGCAAGGGCATTTATAAAGAGTTTTTTACAATGACCTTCCTTATAATCTTTTATATTCTCAAATAAAAGTGCAGGAGAATTTCTGACCGTCGCCTCTTCTGCAATAGCCCCTATTTCTCTATCCCAATCAACTTCTGTATTCACTCTTGCAAGGTCTCCTTTCTTATCCAATGCTTTAATAAAATCCCTCAGATCATTATATGGCATAACTATCCTCCTTTATGAAAAGCTATAAGATTTCCCTTCTATTTCATCTGCTTAAACCCATAATTCCCCCAGTTTCTCAAAACCTTTTCTTGAACCTCCTCAGAATAAAGTTCAGGATTATTGAATGAGGCTCTTGGAGGAATATCATCCTTTGACCAATCAAGGGGCCATGTACAATCGTAAACGACCTTTGTTCCAAATCCAAAGCTCTTCTCCTGGGGACTTAGAAATCCAGTAATATGGCATGAATAAGCTCTTTCAAAGACAGTTGTCCCTTTTATTGGATGGCACTTTGTAGCAAAGGCATGCATGACCATATTCATATCCTCAGGATCAATATCATCATTCACAACAATGACTCTTTGAATATAAACCCCATTTTTATGTCCAAATATTATATTACCTATTCTATTAGCAATATAGGGATGAGGTGTTTCTGTGGAAACTACTACAAGATGTAAAGCACATTCTGGAGGGAGATAGACTCCTTTAATAGGTATCCCGGATTGAAGAAGTGCTATCTTTAACTCTGCTGCCCATCCCATATTTGAGATTATATGACTGTCATCCACAGGGACTCCTATACAAGAAGCTGTTAGTATAGGATTATTTCTGTAGGTTATTGCCTTTACCTTAAAAACCGGTCTTGGAACAACTCCACTAACCTGATATCCTGCATATTCACCAAAGGGGCCTTCATCCTTCCTGATATGTGGAAGTATCTCTCCTTCAAGGACAATCTCTGAAGCTGCTGGAACATAAAGATCTGCTGTTTCACACTTAATAAGCTGAACCGGTTCCTTTCTTAAGCCTCCAATCACATCTACCTCATTTACTCCATGGGGTATACCGGTTGCAGCAATAAAGTTTATAATTGGATCAGGCGATATAAAGGCTGCATATTCAAGTGGTTTATTTCTTGCCTCACATTTTTCATATATTATTCCTATATGCTGACTCGGAGTTATATAGACTCCGGTAGAATCTCTGTCATGGATCATAAGTCTATATGTTCCCCAATTCACCCAGTCAGAATCCAGATCTTTAAATACCCCAACATTCAGTGTTCCAATATATCTTCCTCCATCCCCGCCATGGAGTATCGGAGTTGGAAATATAAATAGATCTACATCCTTGTCGGTTAATATATTCTCTTTACAGGGTCCATCACTCACAATCATAGGCTTTATAGGAGATTTACTCCTCTCTATATATTGATCCAGTATATCAGAATAGGATGACTCAGGATCCATATCCATTGCAACCGCCAATCTTTTAAATGTTGCAAGTATACCCCCAGCTATCCTATACCCTTCTGGGTAACCCTTTATATTCTCAAATAGTTGTGCTTCGCTCTGAGTCTCATTACATCTTCTCATAATAGCTCCAACCTCAATATTCCAGTCAACCTCGTCTTTGATTCTTACAAGGTCTTCCATCTCCTCTAATTTATCTAAAAAATCTCTTAAATCATTATATGGCATGATTCCCTCCTCTTTTTTAGCTCTATGTTCTAAGTTTCCATATTAACTTTTTTACTTCTCACATCTTACTTAAGCCTATATTTTTCCCATTCTTTTACAATTCTCCCGGATACGGTTAACGGATAACGGTTCACGGTAATCATTTAAATCCATAATCCTTCCAATTATTTAGCACCCTATCCTGAATCTCCTTTGGATATATATTTTTAAATGAAGCTTTCTTCGGGACATCCTCCTTCCTCCAATCCTTTGGCCATGTACAATCATATACCACATGCGATCCGATACCATAAGTTCTATCATGCTCTGATAAATATGGCACCAATATATGTCCAGTAGTATTTGATAGAGTATTCGTCCCTCTTATTGGATGATTAACTGTTGAGAATGCATGTAAAACTTGTCTAATATCAGTTGGATCTACATCGGATTCAACAACAATAACCTTTGTCAAAAATAATCCTCCATTTTTATTAGCCCATATACAACTTGCTATTCTGTTTGCTATTCCCGAATATGGGGTCTTTGTGGAAACAACAATACTAAATAGACAACTTTCTGGTGGTATATATATTCCTGTTATAGGCAATCCCGATCTCAATAAATCAGATCTCACATCTGAAGCAACAGATATACTCATTGCAACATGGCTATCATCTATCGGCATCCCCATATTTGATGCTGTCAGTATCGGATTCTTCCTGTGGGTTATTGCCTTGATATGATAAACAGGCTTTGGAGACCTACCTGATGTTTGATATCCAGGGTATTCTCCAAAGGGACCCTCTTCAGCCCTCTCATAGGGTGGGACCTCACCCTCTATAACTATCTCTGCTGTAGCTGGAACAAGAAGATCATTTGTCTCACATTTCACAAGATTAAGCGGCTCACCCCTAACACCACCTATAATATCTACCTCGCTTATACCGTGGGGAATACAGCTGGTTCCGATAAAAGTTGTAATCGGCTCAGGGGCTATTGCAATAGAAAAGGGCATAGGGATCCCTTTCCCTTCATATTTTGCATATATCATTCCTATATGCTGTTGAGAAATTATTGCCCCTACCAGCTTTTGCTTATCATGGATCATAGCCCTATACATACCCCAGTTTACCCATTCTGAATCTGGGTCCTTAGTTGCTGTTACATGCCATGTGCATAAATACCTACCGCCATCACCACCATGGATCATTAAGGCGGGAAACTCATATAGATCTACCTCATCTCCTATATGAATCTCTTCTTTACATGGACCATCACTAACTAAATTGGGTTTAATCAAGTTCTTTCTTCCTTCATCATATCTATCAAGTATCTCTGTATACGTTGAATCAGGAGGCATATCAAGGGCTATTGCAAGCCTTCTAAAGGATGCAAGTGGGTTACCCAATACTCTATATCCTTCTGGATAATTCTTAACCTTTTCAAATAGTATAGCAGGACCAAGCTCTTCACATCCCTTTCTCATAATTGCCCCTGCTTCAAGGTTCCAATCAACTTCCTTCTTTATCCGGTGCAGATCACCACTTTTCTCAATAGTATCAATAAATTCCCTTAGATCATTGTATGGCATAATTCCTCCTTTTACCTCTCTCGCATTATTTTTTATGCCTTACCTATATTACTTAAATCCGTATTTACTCCATTTATCCAAAACTTTCTTCCTGATATCTTCTGGATATGTATCATTGAATGATGACCTTATAGGTATATCTTCCTTCTTCCACTGTTTAGGCCATGTGCAATCATAAATAACACCTGCTCCAAGCCCGAGTTCCCTTTCTTCAGACCATAAAAATCCAGTCAGAGGGGATACATTAAAATGGTCAATAACGGTTGTTCCCTTTATTGGATGACACTTTGTTGCAAATGCATGTAAAACCTGGTCAAGATTGGCAGGATCTACATCTTCATCCACAACAACAATTCTTGGACAGACAAACCCATTCTTTGTTCCCCATATAATATTTGCAATTTTTGTTGCCATATATGGATGAATAGTTTTTACACTCACTATACATAGATGGAGTGCACTCTGTGGTGGAAAGTAGATTCCAGCAACGGGAATTCCCTGACTTATCAAAGCATTCTTAAAGTATGAAGCTGAAGAAAGGCACATTGCTATATGATCATCAGCAGGTGGAACCCCAATACAGGCTGCTGTTAAAATAGGGTTATTTCTATAGGTTATACATTTAATCTTAAATACAGGTCTTGTAACTGTTCCACTGATCCGATAGCCTGGATATTCCCCAAATGGTCCTTCGTCCTTTCTTACATGAGGAAGAATTTCTCCCTCAAGAACGATCTCAGCTGTAGATGGAATATATAAATCCAAAGTCTCACATTTTACAAGTCTTACAGGTTCATTCCTCATCCCTCCAATCACATCAACCTCATTTACACCATAGGGAACACCTGTTGCTGCAATAAAATTTATCATTGGATCAAGTCCTATAAAGGAAACATAGGGCATTGGAAGGTTCCTCTCTTCATATTTTCTATATATCATCCCTACATGTTGCGCCGGTATGATGAATATTCCAGTACTGTTTTTATCATGAACCATAAGCCGGTATGTCCCCCAGTTAATCCAGTCAGAATCTAAATCCTTACATGCTCCAACATTCCATGTCCCTATATATCTTCCTCCATCTCCTCCATGGATTATTGGAACAGGAAACCTCAAAAGGTCAATCTCTTCTCCTCTAATTATATTCTCTTTACACGGACCATCATTTACAATAATAGGTTTTATTAAATTATTTACCCTCTTATCAAACTCATTTAACATATCTGTATATGAAGATTCTGGATCCATATCCATAGCAATTGCAAGCCTTCTGAATGTAGCGAGAGGACCACCTAAGAGTCTGAATCCCTCAGGATAACCCTTTATCCTATTAAATAGTTGGGCAGGCTGCCACCTTTCATATGCTCTTCTCATAATTGCTCCTGCTTCAAGATTCCAGTCAACTTCTTCGTTTATCTCTATTAAGTCTCCTGTCTGGTTTAATTTATCAATAAATTCCCTTAAATCATTGTATGGCATGATTCCCCCTTTTTAGTTCTATGTTCTAAGTTCAGTGTTCTATGTTAACTTAGAACCTCTTCACCTCTCACTTTTTACTTCTCACTTAAATCCGTACTCCCTCCAATTATTTAAAACCTTTCTCTGAATATCCTCTGGATATATACTCTTGAAGGATGCCTTCTTCGGGGTTTCTTCTTCTTGCCAGTCCTTTGGCCATGTGCAATCATATACTACCTTACCACATTTAGCCGATTCTCTCTCATCAGGATGAATGAAAGGAGTCAAATTAGAGCCTATACCTTGAGCAATAGTAATGGTTCCCTTTACCGGATCACATTTAGTGGCAAAGCTATGAATTACTTCTATTATATCTGCTGGATTTACATCTTCATTTACAACAAAAATCCTTGGTATATGCCTTCCATTCTTATTTGCCCATATAGATCCTGCTATTTGAGTAGCTATGTTTGAATACGGGGTTTCTGTGGATACTATACATATATGAAGAGCAGCTTCAGGAGAGATATATATACCTTTAATAGGGAAACCATTTCTTAAGAGTTCAACTCTTAAATCAGAAGCCCATGATATACTGCAGGCTACATGCCCTCCGGTTACAGGCATTCCTTCGCATACAAAGGTAATTATCGGGTCTCTCCTGTGAGTTATTGCTTTTATTTCCCCAACAGGTCTGGGAATAGCTCCGGAAACCTGATAACCAGGATATTCTCCAAAGGGACCCTCATTTCTTCTCACCTTAGGAAGCACTTCACCCTCTAAGATTATTTCAGCTGTGGCAGGGACCAGTAGATCTACTGTCTCACATTTTACAACCTCTAACGGTTCCTCCCTTATTCCTCCAACTATATCTACTTCACTTACACCATAGGGGACAGCGCTTGTTGCTACCAATGTGCTAATAGGCTCAGGACCAATAGCCACAGCAAAGGGCATAGGCTTATTAGCCCTTTCATACTTCTCAAAAATCTTTCCTATATGCTGTGGAGGTATAATAAATACCCCGACCGTATTCCTATCATGAATCATAACTCTATACATCCCCCAGTTCACCCATTCAGAATCCAGGTCTTTTATAGCTACAAGATGCCATGCACCTATATATCTCCCTCCATCTCCTTCATGGATTAAAGGAGCTGGAAATTTAAAAAGGTCCACCTCTTCTCCAATATGAATTACCTCTTTACATGGACCTGTATTTACCAGAATAGGCTTTAAAGGATGCTTTCTTCTTTCATCAAAGGCGTCAACTATTTCTGAATAAGATACAGAGGGAGAAAGCTTAAGAGCTGTTGCCAATCTTCTGAATGTCCCCATAGGGTCTCCTAATATTCTATATCCAGGTGGATAATCTTTAATCTTCTGGAAGAGTGGTGCAGGTTTTCCTAACTCACAGCATCTTCTGGTAATAGCACCAGCTTCCAGATTCCAATCAACCTCTTTCTCTATTCTTATCAAATCTCCCTGCTCTTCTAACTGGTTAATAAACTCTCTAAGGTCTTTAAATGCCATACTATTCCCCTCCATATTTATGAATTATGATTTAAAATCCATAATCTCCCCATTTATCCAAAACTCTCTTCTTGATATCTTCTGGATATATATCATTAAATGCAGATCTCACAGGGGTCTTTTTTCTGTTTAGGGGCCATGTACAGTCATATAAAACATTACACCCTGATGCTAAAACCCTTTTTTCATCCATCTCCTCTATGCTCTGATCTATGAAGGGTGTTATAACACATCCAGGAGACTTATCAAATATAATTGTTCCTGTCTTTGGATGACACTTTGTCACAAATGCATGAATGACCTGAGTCATATTTGTTGGATCAACATCATCATTCACAACCATAACCCTTGGTATAAACAACCCGCTTTTATGTGCCCATATAGCGCTTGCAATTCTATTCGCTATTCTCGGATACGGAGTCTTTGTTGAAACGATGCATAACTGGGCACCACTCTCTGGGGGTATATATATCCCAGTTATTGGGATCCCGGCATTAATAATATATTCTTTTAAATCAGCTGCCCATCCTATAAGGCCAGCAATTAGAAAATCATCCCTATATACACCTATACACGAAACTGTAAGTATTGGATTATTTCTATAGGTTATACATTTAACCTTAAATATAGGTCTTGGAGCCCTTTCTGAAACCTGATAGCCTGAATATTCACCAAATGTCCCTTCATCTGCTCTTTCATAGGGTAAAACCTCCCCTTCTAAAACAATCTCCGCTGTTGCTGGAACATAAAGATCTACTGTTTCACACTTTATCAGTTTTAAAGGTTCCTTTTTCACACCCCCAATGACATCAGCTTCACTGACACCATAGGGGACTCCAGTTGTAGCAATAAAGCTCACTATTGGATCTGTTCCAATAACTACAACATATGGCATTGGTTTCCCCTTCTCTTCATATTTCTGGTATATAATACCCACATGTTGAGATGGAGCCATAGGGGTGGTTGCTGAGCTCTTATCATGAACCATTAATCTATATGTCCCATAATTTATCCAATCAGAGTCTAAATCTTTACATATACCTACATCAAGGGTTCCAATATATCTACCTCCATCTCCTTCATGGATCATCGGAGCAGGAAATTTTAATAAATCAGCTTCTTCTCCAATCAATATATTTTCTTTACATGGACCGTCACTAACAACAATTGGCTTTATAGGATTCTTTCTTCTATTCATATACTCTTCAAGTATTTCATTATAGGAGGAATCTGGATCCATATCCATCGCAGTCGCGAGCCTTTTGAATGTAGATAGAATACCTGATGCAAGTCTATAACCCTCTGGATATCCCTTTATATTCCCAAATAATACACAGGGAGCTTCAGCCTCATTTGCTCTTCTCATAATTGCCCCTGCTTCAAGATTCCAGTCAACTTCTTCACTTATTTCCAGTAAATCTCCTGTTTCTTTTATTTTATCTAAAAAACCCCTTAAATCATCATATGGCATGATTACCCCCTTCCTCTTTTTTTGTTCTATATTCTATGTTAACTTAAAACCTTCTCACTTCTCACTTTTTACTTCTCATTTAAGCCCATAATCCTTCCAGTTACTTAATACCTTATTCTGAATATCCTTTGGATATATATTCTTGAAGGATGCCTTCTTTGGAATCTCTTCTTTTCTCCAATCCTTTGGCCATGTGCAATCATAAACTACATTCGCACCAATACCATAGGCTCTTTCGTGTTCTGAAAGATATGGCATTAATGAATGAGCTGGTGTATTTGATAAGGCATTTGTTCCCCTTATCGGATGATGTACTGTTGAAAACGCATGGAATACTTCCCTCATATCTGTTGGATCAACATCGGCTTCAACAACTATAACCTTTGTTAAGGAAGCTCCGTTTTTATTTGCCCATATACAGCTTGCTATCCTATTTGCAATCCCTGAATAGGGAGTCTTTGTAGAGACTATTATCATAAATGTACAGCATTCGGGGGGGATATAAACTCCTACAATTGGCAAGCCAGCTCTTATAAGGTCAGATCTGACATCCGAGGCCATTGATATGCTTGTAACTATATCACTATCATCTATTGGCATACCCATGTTTGATGCTGTCAGTATCGGATTCTTCCTATGAGTTATTGCCTTAACATGATACACAGGCTTTGGAGACCTACCAGATGTCTGATATCCAGGGTATTCTCCAAAGGGACCCTCCTCAACCCTCTCATAGGGGGGAACCTCACCCTCTATAACTATCTCTGAAGTGGCTGGAACAAGTAAATCATTAGTCTCACATTTCACAAGATTAATCGGCTCACCTCTTACCCCACCTATAACATCCGCCTCACTTATACCATGGGGAATCCCGCTTGTCCCAATAAAGGTCGTTACAGGCTCTGGTGCTATCGAAATGGCAAAGGGCATGGGCTTACCCCTCTCCTCATACTTAGCATATATAACCCCAATATGCTGAAATGGAAGAATAAGCCCTCCCATCCTGTTTTTATCATGTATCATAGCCCGATACATACCCCAGTTTATCCATCCTGAATCAGGATCCTTCGTTGCTGTTACATGCCATGTGCATAAATATCTTCCACCATCCCCACCATGGATCATTAAGGCAGGAAACTCGTATAGATCAACCTCATTCCCTATATGAATCTCTTCCTTACATGGGCCATCACTGACAAGATTCGGTTTAATAAGTGATTTTCTTCCTTCATCATACTTATTAAGTATCTCTGTATATGTTGAATCAGGGGGCATATCAAGGGCTATTGCAAGCCTTCTAAAGGATGCAAGTGGGTTACCCAATACTCTATATCCTTCTGGATAATCCTTAATCTTTTCAAATAGTATAGCAGGGCCAAGTTCCTCACATCCCTTTCTCATAACTGCCCCTGCTTCAAGATTCCAATCAACTTCCTTCTTTATCCGGTGCAGATCGCCACTTTTCTCAATAGTATTAATGAATTCCCTTAGGTCATTATATGGCATATTACCCTCCTCCTTTTACTTTCTACTCTTCATTTAAATCCATATTCCTTCCATTTTTTATCAATCAGAGCTCTTGTTTCTTTATCTATCGTAAAACCTACCGGCGGATATATATCTCCTCCATATTGCTCTTGTGGGGTATATTTCCAGTTCTTTGTTGCATCAATAAGCATTCTATTCCATATTCCTGCCCCAAATCTCTTAAAATTTCTATCTTCTATTGGAACAGCGGGATCTATTGGAGATCCTGGTGTTCCTTCAACTACTGTGAGATCTCCTTCGCCGGGGTTAAATCTATATGCAATCGCCCATTCTATTGCCTCAAAGTCATAAATATCTATATCATCATCTACAACAATAACATTCTTCCCTAACCAGTAAGGGAGACCAGCCCATAAAGCCATTGCTACCTGTTTAACCTGACCAAGATAGGTCTTCTTTATCTTTACAGCGAATGTATTTGCTGCACTTGCTGGTAAGAGATATACATCTAAAACTCCAGGGACTCCAGAACTTTCCAAGAGATTCCATGCAATAGCTGTAGCAGAGATCTGGAGCATACATGAGCTTTCATTTAGATGACCTGGTCCCCAGCATTCAAGGGTTCCTTGAAATATTGGATCATTCCTGTGCATTATACATTTGACCTTTAAAACAGGCCTTTTTTCTCTCTCTCCTGCATAATATCCGGTATATTCACCAAATGGTCCATCATATTCATACGTATCAGGATCAGGAGATATATATCCTTCATATACAATCTCTGCTGTTGCCGGAACATATAGATCAATAGTTTCGCATTTAACCAATGGAACAGGTTCTTTCCTTATAGCGCCCATAATATCATATTCGCATATCCCATAAGGAGCTCCAGCAGCTCCAACTATAAAATATACAGGATCCCATCCGAGAAACACTGCAACCGGCATTGATTTTCCTTTATCTCTATATTTCGTAAAATGCATGCCCCAGTGCTGGCGTGATGAAAGCGCTTGACTGAGCCTGTTCTTGTCAACAAGCATCCCTCTATATGTCCCTATATTTACCCAACCTGTATCAGGATCCTTTGTAACAACTCCCACAGAGGTCTGAGGGAACCTTCCCCCATCCCAGTGGTGCCACTTTGGAACAGGAAATTCATAAAAATTTACATCGTTTCCCTTTATTATGTTCTCCTTAACAGGGCCCCTATCTAATATTATCGGTTTCAACTGCTCTTTAAAACTCCTCCTTAAGAATTCAACCATCTCTCTAAAGTGAGTATCCTTTTGAAATCCTAAAGCCATTGCAAGCCTCTTTCTTGTTCCTATACCCCCTGTAAATAATTTTTTACACCTTCCATCCCTGTAATCTTTTATATTTTCAAATAGAAGAGCAGGAGCCTGTTCATCTAAAGCCTTCCTTGCAATTCCACCAAGTTCAATATTCCAGTCAACTTCTGCCTTTATCCTTAGTAATTCATTTTCGGATTCCAACTTATTAATCCAGGCTCTTAAATCCCTGTATGCCATAATCCCCCCTTTCTTATCTAATTTCTTGAAAGAACTCGACCATCTGATATATAATTGAACTAAAAACTCTACTATATTCTATTTGAATCCGTAATCCTTCCAGTTACTTAATACCTTATCCTGAATATCCTTTGGATATATATTCTTGAAGGATGCCTTCTTTGGAATCTCTTCT
>CAZCTP010000001.1:0-105646 GCA_964501575.1 uncultured Thermodesulfobacteriota bacterium | reverse complement strand
AACTATGTGCTTGAGATATAATGGCTGTATTATATGTAATTGAACAGGGAGCAACTCTACATAAAAGGGGAAATCGTATTGTAGTAGAAAAATTTAACAAGGAAATAGATTGGATTCATGCATTTAAGGTTGAACAAATAATAATAGTAGGTAATATAATGCTTTCTCCTCACATGATAGCTTTTCTATTGAAAGAGGGAATTGATACAGTATTTCTTTCCATGAGAGGGAAATATAGAGGAAGATTAATCTCTCAGTTTGGGAAGAATGTGATATTAAGACAGATACAATTTAGAAAAATGGATGATAAAGATTTTATACTTAATTTAGCTAAAAGATATGTATCCGGAAAACTTAGAAATTATAGAACCCTGTTAAGGAGGCATAATAGGGATCTAAAGCATTCTGGTATAGAAGATGCTATTCATAAGCTGAGGAATATGATCAATAAGATAGAAAAAGTTGATACTCTTGAAAGCTTAAGGGGTATTGAGGGGAAAGGGACAAATATTTACTTTCAGGGATTTAAATATTCTATAAGAGGAGAGGGGCTATCCTTTGAAACAAGGAGTAGAAGACCTCCAAGAGATGCAGTAAATGCATTGCTAAGCTTTGGATATACTCTTCTGGGTAATACTATTCAGACAGCTCTTAACATCGTTGGACTTGATCCATATCTTGGATGTTTGCATGCAGTAGATTATGGAAGACCATCCCTTGTCTTAGATCTAATGGAAGAATTCAGACCTGTATTAGTAGATTCTCTAATTTTGAGGCTTATAAATAGAAAGGTTATAACATCCAGAGATTTTTATCATCAGGAGGATGTTAGACTCCCGGAAGAAGGTGAGGAACTTGAAGAACTTGATTCTTCAGACTATCCAGTTTTACTTACCCATGAAGGAATGAAAAAATGGATTGTACATTACGAAAAACACCTTAATGAAAGAATCTATTATATTGATAAAAATATAACATATAAAGAGGTATGTCTTGAACAGGCAAGATTGCTGGTAAGATACCTTAAAGGAGAAGATACTTATACACCATTTTTAATAAGATAGATTATGGGAAATTCATTATATATTGTTGTATCCTATGATATTGTTGATGACAGGAAGAGGTTAAGACTAGCAAAGGAATTACTTAACTATGGAAAGAGAGTTCAGAAGAGTGTATTTGAATGTAGAGTTGATGAAAGGAAATTTCTTGAGATGAAAGGGAAGATAGAAAAGATAATAAATATGGAAGAGGATAGCGTTAGATATTATTCCCTTTGCAAAAAATGTATAAGTAATATTGAAGTATCTGGATGGGGAACAATAACAGAAGATGAAGAGCTTATAATAGTTTGAGTCTTTTCTTAGGAGCAAAATAATAATTTTTCTATATGAATATTAACAGATTCTGAGAGTGAAGCATGATCATATCCACCCTCTAATACAGATATTATTCTACCACAACATACCTCATCAGAAGCCTTACATATAAGCTCTGTTAATATTCCAAACCCATCGCTGGTGAGTTCCATAGAAGATAATGGATCATTCACATGGGCATCAAATCCAGCAGATATTATAATTAAATCTGGTTTAAATTCTATGACTTTTGGTATCAATATATTCTTAAAAACATCATAATATTCTTCATCTCCACTACCTGCAGATAGTGGAATGTTTAATGTGTATCCTTCTCCTTCTCTAACTCCTACTTCATCTCTACTACCAGTTCCTGGATAATGTGGATATTGGTGTATACTAAAATAGAAGACTGATGGATCATAATAGAATATATTCTGGGTTCCATTACCATGATGCACATCAAAATCTATTATAAATATTTTCTTATAGCCCACCATACCTTGAGCATATCTGGCACCAATAGCAACATTATTAAATATACAAAACCCCATACCTCTATCGTATTCTGCGTGATGACCTGGTGGCCTTATCAAACAGAATGCTCTATCAATATTATTTTTATATATCTCATTTATAGCGGATATTACACCACCTGATGCAAGCCTTGCTATTTCATAGCTTTCTCCACAGATTGGTGTATCAGGAGTTAAACTTCCTCCTCCTTTATAGCATAAATCTCTGATAAATCTTATATAATCTTCACTATGAACCCTTTTAATATAATTCAAGTCAGCAAGAACAGGGTCTATATATATTAATTTATTGATAATTTCTCTATCTTTCAACTTATCCATTATTACCTTAAGCCTTAACGGATTCTCAGGATGTATACCTGTATCATGATTTAGATATTTATCAGAATATATAATTCCAACCCTTTTCATATGCTATTTTAGTTGTACTTTATACTAATTTTAAAAGTTTATTCCTTAATACATAATATAAATATAGACTATTCCTTTGTCAAATTATCTTTTTCCAAATATAGGATACCACCATCAGAATAACAGGAATAAATAATCTTGAGATGAATTTACTCTCTTAGTTCCTTAACCCCTTCCTCAGATACCCTGAATTGAAAGATAAAGGGAGGACTTTCCCAGGTAATTAAAGAGGATATAAAACGAAGGTCAAAGACTTTAACTTCTGTTATATTAGCTATTCTATCTGTTTTTATAGTTTTCCATACGGGGGCTTTAAAAAACCACTCGATCTTTTGTGCAGTTTTTGTCTTTCTGATTCTCTTAACTACAGGAGAATCCTCTTCAGTAGGAAATACACCTTTAAGTTCGTATTTACCTGTTAAGACATGAATCAAGTATATTCTATATTTCCCATTCTGCTTAAGCACACCACGGAAGTGATGGGGTCCAAAAATCTCAGGGAAGATATAGGAAAACTCTGGTCTAATACCTTGATCCATTGTAATTCTATTAAGTATATTCTCAGATTTAGCATGTGCAATCGCGCACAGGATTACATAGAGACATATTCCAATCAATGAAGTACGTGAGAGAACTATTAAATCTGTCCAGCGTGACTTAATGAAGGAAAGTAAAAGCGGCAATAATAAAAGCACCCATAATACAGGATCTATGATAAATATCCAAGCTAATTCATAACGTTTCATCCCAAAAGGATAGAACAGAACTACCCCGTATGAGTTCACAAGATCAAAAAATATATGAACCGTTATTCCTATTAAGCAGAGAAGAAATATATTTTTTAAGGGAATATGCTTATATTTTATCTTAAATAGAAAGGTAGAAATTAAAGCAATAATGGCAATTCCTAAAAGAGAATGGGTAAGCATCCTCCTATATAAGAAAAAGTCGTTATTCTTTATAAATCTTAAGATTAGATCTATATCGGGGAGATTCGAAGCTATTGCTAAAATCAGAGTTGTTCCATGGCCGAATCTTTTAGAGAATCCGGCATTACTCAAATTTATCCCAATCAGGGTATGTGTTAGATTATCCATATCATTAATCGCCTGATTTTATTTCTTATCTTCGAGATTAAAAATATTAAAGCCTTCTTTATTAATTAGATATTATTAAGAAATTTTCAATGAATTTTTTGTAAATTCTTTATTTGCGGAGTTAGGAAATCCTCCTATCATAATAGAAATCAACACTTCTCCTATCGCAATACACAGAACATTATTACCCCAAATTATCAAGATCCATAGGATTACTAATAATTATCGGGGATTTTTAAGACCCCGGCTCCTTGAATTTTCCCTTGCTTAAGCAGATTTAAAGCTTGATTAGCCTGTTCTAATTCAAATTCTTGAACCTCAGGTAAAATCGGTATCTCAGCTGCTAAAGGAAGAAAATCTTCAGCATCATTTCTGGTAACATTAGCCACACTCTTTATCTCCTTTTCATAATATAAATGTTTTGTATAATCTAAATCTGGAATAGGGGTATACATCCTAACTTCTGCCAGGACCAATCTCCCCCCCCTTTCTAAAACCCCTAATGCTTCTGGCACTAACCATCCGGCTGGAGCAAAATCTATAGCTGCATTCAGCTTTGAAGGTGCCTCATCTTTTGCTTCTCCTGTCCAGTCCGCTCCCAGTCTTTTAGCTAAATCCCTATGTTCTTTACTTCTACTAAAGACAAACACTTTACAATTCCAGTATTTGGCTACTTGAATTACAATATGGGCAGAGGCTCCAAATCCATAGAGCCCAAGAATCTCCCCAGGCTTTATTCCTGAAAGCCTTAAGGCTCGAAATCCTATTACTCCAGCACAGAGAAGTGGTGCTGCTTTTAAGTCTGAAAATCTATCTGGAATACGATAAGCAAAATCTTCTGAAACAACCATATATTGAGCATAGCCCCCATTAACATTGTGCCCGGTAAAAAGAGCCTGTTCACAAAGATTCTCCATACCTTTAAGACAAAAATCACATCTTCCACAGCTTGAATAGATCCATGCAATTCCTACCCTATCTCCTATTTCAAATTTAGCTACTTCTTTACCTTTCTCCTCTACCTTTCCTACAATTTGATGTCCTAAAACTCTTGGCAGCTCAGAAGGTGTGAGTTTTCCTTCAATTTGATGAAGCTCAGTATGACATATTCCACAAACAGAAATCTTTACTAAAATTTCTTTAGAATTTGGTTTAGGATCAGGGATATCTGTCATCTCCAGTGGGTTATCCTCAATCCTGGAAATCTTTTTAAGCACCATTGCCTTCATACTCTTTAACCTCCCTATAATATCTATCTTAATAATTTTTTACAGAATCTTTCACAAAGCTCAAGAATATCTGAGAACCTTATTAATGCATCTTTCCAGTGTTTTGGGATTGCATCAAATCCACAATAACTACCAGATAGGCCTCCTGTAACAGCCCCTATTGTATCTGTATCTCCACCTAAGTTTATAGCGAATAAAACTGCTTCTCCAAATGTAGATCCTTTTAAAAAAGACCAGATACTTGCTTCCAATGTATGAATAACATATCCACTAGATTGAATGTTTTCTTCCTTCTCCTCATGGATTCTTTTAGTCAATAATAGATTAAAGTGTTCTATCTCATAGCCGTTGCTATATTCATCGCATCCACCTGCCTGGATATGCTTAACTCTATCTATCACTATTGCCTCATTATAAAAAGAAAGCTACCATAATGAATAGGTTTTGTAAAGTTTATTATTTCATTCTGTAATTAAGCTTCAAAGTTTATAAATCTACCGTGAGTCTCGTATAACTATCAATCTATTACAGAGTATACTTTAAAGCCTTTCTATTTAGTTTTCCCAGATTATTTCTCGGTAGGGCTTTCATAAATCTTATATATTTAGGTATTTTATATCCTGGAAGTGATCTTTTGCATAAAGATATTATTTCATCCTCAGCTAAAACTTCTCCTTCTTTTACTACAACAAACGCGCATATAGCCTCTCCCCACCTCTTATGAGGTATACCTAAAACCCCGACATCCTCAACCTTTGGATGATTTATTATCACCTCTTCTATCTCCTTAGGATATATTTTAAGTCCCCCACTCTTTATCATGTCATCCTTCCTGCCAACCAGATATATATATCCCTCCTTATCAACCTTTCCAATATCTCCGGTATGTAGCCATCCATTTCTTAATACTCGCTCTGTCTCGTCATCTAATTTCCAATATCCTTCTGTTACATTCTCACCTTTAATAACTATTTCTCCTATATCATTTATAGGAACTTCTCTATCATCATCATCAAATATCCTTACTTTAATATTCCTTACCTCCCTGCCTATAGACTCTATCTTGCCATTAATATGCTCCTCTGCTCTCAGTATTGTAGATATTGTAGAGGTTTCTGTTAACCCATACATTTGAACAAATATCTCCCCAAATATATTCCTACCCTTCATCAATAAAGATTTTGACATTGGAGAAGCAGAGTATAGAATCATTCTTAAACTTCTAAGGTCATAATTCTTCATCTCTGAATGACTTATTAACATTTCAAGTATTGTCGGAACAAGCTTAATTATTGTTACTCTTTCTTCTTCTATTATTTTAAGAGCTATTTTAGGATCGAAATTTATAATAACAACCCTTGATCCAGCAACAGCAGATGCCATTAGAATTATAGCTCCTACATGACAAAGAGGCTGTGTTATGAGTATTACATCATCTGGTGAAAATCCTACTTCACGCGCCATATTTATCGCACCTGCTATAATATTCCTATGGGTTAATATAACCCCTTTAGGCTTACCTGTTGTTCCACTTGTATAGAATATATACGCTGGATCGTCTTCATTTATAATAATATCAGCAAAATTATTATTATATTTGGATGAAGAGATTAATGATTCATAAGAACTTATTGATATACAGATTCTATTCTTAAATTTATTAGCGATTTCACTAAATTCATCTTCGTATATAATAATTTTAGGATCTGAATCCTCTATTATATATTCAATATCTTTATAATTCAGTCTATAGTTAACAGGAACTACAATTAAACCTATCTTTGTAATAGCATAAGGGATTTCATAATATATATGAGAATTTCTTGATATGATAGCAATCCTTTCTCCCTTTTTAGTGCCCATGTTAACAAGAGCATTCGCAAGAGAGTTGCTTCTATTGAATATATTTTTAAATGATAACCTCACATTTCCATATACTACTCCTATCCTTTCAGGATATTTACTCCTTGCAGATTCTATTATATTTTTTATGACCATATAACTTTATACAACTCGAGCCAGGGTTAATGCACAAACATTCAGAGCACCAGCCTTTTTAAGAACCTTTGAACATTCATTGATTGTAGCTCCGGTTGTATATACATCATCTATAAGAAGAATTTTTTTATTCTCTATTCCCCTTCTATTTTTAACCATAAAAGCTCCTTTGACATTCTTCTGCCTGGCATTTTTACTTAAATTAATCTGTGGCTCTGTATCTCTTATTCTAATCAAATTATAGCAATCCATTTCTATATTAAGTTTATTCCCTATTTCTTTAGCTATTAATAGTGATTGATTAAACTCCCTATATCTTAATCTCTTGGGATGAAGTGGAACCGGAATTATAAGGTCAAATTTCTTATCTTTATAGAATCCATTAACTAAAAGCTTGCCAAGGGGTTTTGATAAAGAAGTAATTCTATTATATTTAAATTTATGGATAGCTTCAAGAAATTTTCCTTCATACGACCCATAAGATCTGACAGAATCAAAAAATCTCTTCTCAACGCTACATTTCCCACATAAATGATCAGAAATTTCTTTGGAATTAAATGGGATACCACACTTTATACATATAGGGGACTCAATCTTTTTAAATTCACTTATACATTCCTTACATATAACATCTCTACTAACTCTTCCGCACAGGAAACATCTAACAGGATATAAAAGATCTATTATAGAATCAATTAATCCCCTTTTCTCCATAAATAAATAATGTATTCCATTCCTTACATGATGGACATTTTGCTTCCCATTTATATATCTTTTCATTACATTTGCTGCATAAAAAGGGTATAACTATCTTCTTTTTAATCTCAAGTGTAGACTTAAATTCATCAGAAGCCTCTTTAAACTTTCCTCTTCTTAAATACGTCTCTCCAAGCAATATATGTAAATAACTATAATCAGATAGATTACTTTCGATTCTCTTTAGATGTAACATAGCATCGTCTATCATTTCTAATCTTAAACATAGTTTTCCGAAGAAAAGCCTTAAAATATGATTATCTGGATCTTTACTCAATGCGCTTTGATATATTTCTATAATTTTGTTGGGCTGTTCTTCTTTAAGATAACTCTCTTCTAATCTAAACAGGAATATCATTAATTTATATGTATAAAAACCCCTTTCCCATATCTTTGATGCCTCATCAAGTCTATTAATAGCGTAATATATATCACCAAGTGAAACGTACGCAGGAATGAATCCTCTTTCTGTCTTAATTATTTCTTTAAGTATCTTTATTGCCCCTTCACTATCACCATCTTTAAATAGCTTCATTGCATATTCAAAGTTGACCCCTAACAATAAGTCTTTCTCTTTATCATCATTATTTAAAATATGTACAAGAGCTTTCCCCACTTTATAAGCATTTTCCCAATCTTTTAATTCTATATAACATTTAATAAGCTCTTTAAGAACTCTTTGATCTTTATCATTTACGTTTTTCAAAGTATCTATTGACATCTCGAAGTCCTTCAAATTTTGAAAGCTCTCAGCCAATTTTAAAGATATATCTATATTATTCTGATCAACGATCCTCCCTTTATATAGAATCTTGATAGCTTCATTATAATCTCCTTCATTCATATATATATCTGCTAACTTTAAATAGGAATTTATATTATTTGGATTTCTATTTATTGCTTTATTTAATGAGTTCTTAGCAGATTCATAATCACCACTCAAAAAGTAATCAATTCCTTTGTAATATAGCTCAGAAGTTTTCTCTTTTTTTATATTCTCTCTTCTCCTTTTCCAATTATTTATAGCTCCTTTAATGTCTCTTATTAAGAACATAATAAATGTAACGAATATCCCTGATATGAAAGAGAGGAATATTAATAACGATAGAGAAAAACGGTAGGATTTATCGGACAGATAATAGAAATTAACCTCTTGAGGATTTAGATAATGAAGATATATAAATACAGATAAGATCACCAAAAGTATTGTTAGTAGCCACCTCAAGGCATATTCCCCTTCATAATTCTTTTAATATCATCTTCATAAACTTCTTCTCTTGGAACATCTACCCAGAGTCCTTCGAGATTATAAAATTCTCTCACATCTTTTTTGAACACATGAATAATTATATCATCATAATCCATCAAAATCCATCTTCCTTCTGAGGCTCCTTCTATACTCAATGGTAAAATTCCTTTTTTATATAGAACCTCTTCTATGTGCTCTGCAATACTCATTACATGTCTGTCAGAATTACCACTTAATATTATGAAATAATCCGTAATAGAGGATAATCCTCTCAGATCCAGAATAACAGGATCTATTCCCTTTTTTCCCATCCCTGCAAATATTGCAAGATAAGCCTTTTTCTTAGAATTCATATCTTAGACTCCATATAGACTATTTTTATATATATAATTTTCTACCTCTTCAGGAAGAAGATATTTAATAGACCTTTTATCTCTTATTTTTTCTCTTATCTCTCTCGATGATATATCAAGGAAGGTAACATCTATAAATGATATAAAATTATTTGATATATGAATAAGTCTGTCAAAACTTTCATCATATACAAACAGGTTATCTTCCAGAAGGATCTCTCTATCTACATTTTCATAGCCCGGTCTTATCGCAACCACAAAATTGCATAGATAGAATAGATCTCTATAGTTCTTCCAAGTTTTAATCTCCATGAAAGCATCTGTCCCAATTATAAAAAATAGTGTTACATTCCTCCCTATTATATTTCTAATATTTTTAATTGTTTCAATAGAATAGGAGCTACCAGATTGTTTTAATTCAATATCTGACACAGAAAATAAAGGGTTATCCTTTATAGAAAGCTTCACCATATTATAGCGATGATGAAATGGAATAATTTCATCTTCTTTATGAGGTGGATTCGCTGATGGGATAAAAATTACATTATCAAGATTCAATCTTTCTCTTATCTCTTCTGCGGTTCTTAAATGTCCATAATGAATAGGATTGAATGTCCCTCCAAATATTCCTATATTCAAGTTCAACCCCTTATCTGTCCGTCTCCATATATAATAAATTTTGTAGTAGTCAAATCTTCAACCCCCATCGGTCCAAAGGAATGAATTTTACTTGTACTTATACCTATCTCTGCTCCTAATCCTAACTGATATCCATCACTGAACCTTGTAGACGCATTAACAAGTACTACACAGGAATTTACTTCTTTTAAAAATTTCTGAGCATTATTATAGTCATTTGTTATTATAGCTTCAGTATGCATGGATCCATATTTTGTAATATGATCTATTGCCTCATCTATACCATCTACCACCTTTACAGCAAGGACTAAATCAAGATATTCTGCATACCAGTCCTCTTCATTAGCAGGTGTTACATCAGAGAATATCTCTGATGTAATCTTACATCCTCTTATTTCTACATTTGCTTTTTTCAGGTTGGATAATATTTTAGGCAGGAAATCTTTAGCAATATTTTTATGAACGAGAAGAGTCTCCATAGCATTACATACACCAGGTCTCTGAACCTTTGCATTATAGCAAACCTCAATAGCCATATCTATATCAGCAGTCTCATCTACAAATATATGGCATACCCCTTTATAATGTTTTATAACAGGTATCTTAGAATTATTTGCAACAAATCTTATAAGTTCTTCTCCTCCTCTCGGGATAATTAAGTCTATAAAATCATCGAGATATAATAGCTCTTTTATTGCCTCCCTATCAGTAGTGGGAATTATCATTATTGCTCCTTTAGGAATTCCATTGCTTTCAAGGGCTTTCTTTAATATTGAGGTTAGTATCATATTAGAGTTAAAAGCCTCTGACCCCCCCCTTAATATTACAGAATTTCCAGCTTTTAAACATAATCCGCTTGCATCTACCGTTACATTTGGCCTGGATTCATATATTATTCCAATAACACCAAGTGGAATTCTCATCTTACCTACAAGTAAATTATTAGGCCTTTTCCACATCTTTGTAACCTCTCCCACAGGATCAGGCAATGCTGCAACTTCCCTTAGAGAATTAGCCATTTCATTAATCCTGGAATCATTAAGTGTAAGCCTATCTATCATCGCCTTTGATAATCCAGACTCAACAGCCTTATTCAAATCCTTTTTATTCTCTTTAAGTATTAAATCCCTTTCCTTTATTAGTTCATCTGCCATTGAAATAAGGACTTCATTCTTAACCTTAGAAGAAAGATTTGCAACTAATCTTGCCGCCTCTTTTGCCTCTCTTGCAATATCTATTATATCTTCTTTAATAGACATATCTACCTCCTTAATAGAACAAGATCATCCCTGTGTATTACCTCATCGAAATATTTATATCCCAATATTTTTTCTATATCTTTTGTCTTGAGTCCCATTATCTTTACTATTTCATAATTATCATAGTTCACAAGCCCTCTTGCAAACTCAACTTTTTTAGAATCAATACAACTAACAGAATCACCTATATTAAAATTTCCTTTAACATCCACTATACCTGAAGGAAGAAGGCTCTTACCCTCCATTGTAATAGCTTTTTTAGCTCCATCATCTATAATTAATATCCCTTTAGGTTTTAAGGTAAATGCAATCCAGTGTTTTCTACTACTTATTCTCTTCTTCTTAGGAAGAATTAATGTACCAACTTCCTCAAGATCGAATAGTCTACCTATTATCTTATCTTTCTTGCCATTTGCAATAATTGTTGGCACACCGTAAAATGATGTTTTCTTAGCAGCGTCTATTTTAGAGTACATCCCACCACTGCCATAATAATTTGGTTTCTTACTTGCTATATTCTCAATATCGATTTCCTTATCAATATCCCCAATTATTTTTATTAATTTAGCATCTCTGAATGCCCTTGGGTCTTTATCATAAAGTCCATCAATATCTGTAAGAATTATAAGAAGGTCTATATCTATAAGATTTGCCACCATAGCTGAAAGATTGTCATTATCTCCAAACTTTATCTCCTCCACTACAACAGTATCGTTCTCATTTATAATCGGTATAACATTATAATAAAGAAGAGTTGATATAGTATTTCGAGCATTTAAATATCTTTTTCTATTACTCAAATCATCATGGGTCAAAAGAATTTGGGCGACCTTTAAATTATATTTTCCAAATACTTTCTCATACATCCATATAAGATTTGTCTGTCCTATAGCTGCTATTGCCTGTTTTTGAGGTATAGTTATAGGTTTTTCATTATGCCTGAGCTTTTCAATACCAGCAGCGATTGCCCCTGATGAAACAATAACAATTTCAAGGTCTTTATCTATAAGATATGATACATCTTCTGCCAAATCATAGAAAAATTTTTCATTGAGTCCGACTTCTGGATTTGTTAAAACACTACTTCCTATCTTTATTAATACCCTTCTCACACTTGAGAATATTTCCTTCCTAATTCCTTTTAACCTCCTTAAGCTTCTTAATAACTTCCTCTTTTAATATATCTATCCCCTCTCCTTTAAGAGCTGAAATTGGGAATGAATTTATTGATAGATCATCAAAATATTCTTTAATCTTTTTATAATTTCTTTCACCCTCTTTAAGATCTATCTTATTTATAGCTATAACTTGAGGCTTATTAAGTAATAGTGGGTTGTAAGCCTTTAATTCTTCGTTTATCTTTTCAAACCTATCAATAGATTCACTCCATTCATTATAAGATGCATCTATAATATGGATAAGAATATTTGTTCTCTCAATATGTCTTAAAAACTTTATTCCGAGCCCCATCCCTTTATGAGCATCCTTAATCAAACCAGGGATATCAGCAATAATAAAACTATCGTAATCATCATATTTTACTACACCAAGATTTGGATATAGTGTTGTAAATGGATAATCGGATATTTTAGGCTTTGCATTAGATAATCTTGAAATTAAGGTAGATTTCCCAACATTTGGGAAGCCTATTAATCCCACATCTGCAAGAATTTTTAATTCCAATCTTAACCATTTTTCTTCACCTGGAAAGCCAGGCTCTGCATGCCGAGGAGCCTGATTGATAGAACTTACAAATCTTGCGTTTCCTTTTCCCCCTTTTCCTCCTTTAGCAACTAATATCTTCTCACCCGGACTATCAAGATCTCCTAATATTTCTCCTGCTTTATCATCTATAATAATAGTCCCAACCGGTACTCTAATAATTATATCATCAGCATCCCTTCCATGCTGCTTCTTACCTTTACCATGTTCTCCGTGCCTTGCTATAAACCTACTTCTATAACAAAATTTCTCTAATGTAAGCAGTTGGGAATCACTTACTAAAATTATATCCCCTCCCCTCCCTCCATCCCCTCCATCAGGACCACCCTTTGGTACAAATTTCTCTCTCCTAAAACTAATACAGCCTTTTCCTCCATCTCCTCCTTTTACATAAATTCTTGCTTCATCTATAAATTTCATGAAGCATAGACACTAACCCTTTTTCTATTTTTGCCAAAGTTTTCATATTTTACAGTTCCCTCAATCTTTGAATAAAGGGTAAAATCCCTTCCCATCCCAACATTCATTCCAGGATGAACTTTAGTCCCAACTTGTCTAACCAATATATTACCTGCTTTAACAAACTCTCCACCAAATTTTTTAACACCGAATCTTTGGCCAGGACTATCCCTTCCGTTTTTTGCACTACCACCAGATTTCTTATGAGCCATTTCCCCTCCTTAATTATTATAAAGTAATATCTTTTATTTTTAGTTTTGTAAGCAACTGCCTATGTCCAATCTTCTTTCTATATCCTTTCCTTCTCTTAAACTTAAAAACTATTATTTTTTTCCCTTTCTTTTGTTCTATTATCTCTCCAATAACTTTTACATTATCAAGATAAGGGGTACCAATATCAATCTTATCATTATTTGAAACCATTAAAACTTCTTTAAATTCTATGAGTTCTCCCACATTACCAGAGATTCTTTCTACCTCAATAGAATTCCCCTTTGAGACTTTATATTGTTTACCTCCACTAATGACAATAGCATACATATTATACCTCCTTCATATATAAAAAATACGAAATTTTTTTATTTTTGTCAAGCTTTTCTTAATGCTTCCCTCACTCATTACCTTAATCTTTACTAACTTAACTGTACCACCATCTGCCTGAACATTTCCGAAGCTCTCAGAAAATTAACTTGACACGGATTATTTTTTTGGTTATATATTATTAAAATACTGGATCTAAAATTTTAAAAAAGATAATTTTTTTATGATTAATCAATATATACCGATAATTTTGATGTTTTTATTTGGCCTTGTAATAGTTGGAAGTATGTTGTTTTTAGCAATCTTTTTAGGACCTAAAAGGATTACATCTGAAAAATTAGAACCATTTGAGTGTGGAACTAAGTCTATTGGGCTTCCAAGACATAGATTTTCTGTTAAATTTTATTTAGTTGCAATGTTATTTATATTATTTGATATTGAAGCTGTATTTTTATACCCCTGGGCTGTTATATTTAAGAGTTTAGGATTAATCGGATTTATTGATATGTTCATATTCGTAGCAGTCTTATTAATTGGACTAATATATGCTTGGAAAAAAGGAGCTTTAGAATGGGAATAACACTGGGAAATGGTATAATCACTACAAAAATTAATAATTTTTTAGGATGGGCAAGAAAATATTCCATATTTTTATATCCATTTGTTACTGCATGTTGTGGTATGGAATTTATGTCAGTTGCATGTGCTCACTATGATCTTGATAGATTTGGTGCCGCGCTTCCCAGATTCTCTCCAAGACAGGCAGATCTATTATTTGTTGTAGGAACAATAAGTCATAAACAGGCACCCATATTGAAGAGAGTTTATGAACAGATGTGTGAACCTAAATGGGTTGTAGCCTTTGGAGTATGTGCCTGTTCAGGAGGATTCTATAATAATTATGCAACCGTGCAGGGTATAGATACCATAGTACCTGTAGACGTATATATTCCAGGTTGTCCACCAAGACCTGAGACAGTAATAGATGGCATAATGAAACTTCAAGAAAAAATCCAGAATCAGAAACATGAATTATAATTATAGCGGCGAAGAGAGTATAACTATAAAGAAATTAAAGGATAAATTTCCTCAATATATATTAAGTATTCATAATTACAGGGGAGATGATACAGCCCTGATAAAAAGGGAAACTATAACTGAGGTATGTAAATTCATTAAAGATGATAAGGATTTAGATTATAATTTCTTAACGGATCTTACGGTTGTTGACTACCTCGGTAATGACCCAAGATTTGAGGTTGTATATCATTTCTATTCATTAAAACATAATCATAGAGTGAGAATAAAGGCTGGTGTACCAGAGAGTGATCCTACAATAGATTCATTAACCCCACTATATAAAGGAGCAAATTGGTTTGAAAGAGAAGCATGGGATATGTATGGGATAAAATTTAACGGACATCCTGATTTGAGGAGAATTTTACTCTACGAGGAGTTTAAAGGCCATCCTTTAAGAAAGGATTACCCTATTGATGAAAGACAACCCCTGGTAGGACCTAAAAACTGATGGGAGAACCTGTAAAAAAGTCTAATATAGAACATATTATGATGTTGAATATGGGTCCTTCCCATCCTGCGACCCATGGAACAATAAAGATTACGCTTGAGCTTGATGGAGAAAAGGTAATTAAGGCAGATACTGAGATTGGTTATCTTCATAGAGGATTTGAAAAGATGTGTGAAAGTGGTACATATACTCAGGCTATTCCATACACCGATAGATTGAATTATGTCTCTCCCCTGATAAATAATGTAGGCTATGTTATGGCAGTGGAAAAGCTTATAGGCATTGATGTTCCAGAGAGATGTAAATATATAAGAGTAATTATGAGTGAGATATCCAGAATAGTAGATCATCTTACATGTATAGGGGCATCAGTTATGGAATTGGGTGCTTTTACCCCTTTCCTCTATCTTATGCAAGCAAGGGAATACCTATATGAGCTTATCGAAGATGTTACAGGAGCAAGAATTACCACATGTTATACAAGAATTGGTGGATTAAGAGATGATCTTCCAGAGGGATTTGATATAAAGGCAAGGGAAGCATTTTTAAAAACAAGAAATTTATTAAAGGATGTAGATAAGCTTTTGACCGATAACCGCATATTTATTGACAGGATGAAGGGTATTGGCATTATATCAAAGGAGGATGCTATCTCATATGGAATAACAGGGCCATTCTTAAGGTCAACTGGAGTACCATACGACGTTAGGAAAGCACAGCCCTATTTAATATACAATGAACTCGATTTTGACATCCCTATTGGTACAAATGGTGACAATTATGACAGGTACCTTGTTAGAATGGAAGAAATGGAACAGAGCATGAAGATTGTAGAACAGGCATTGAAAAAAATCCCAGATGGTCCAATAAATGTAGATGACAGGAGGTATGTACTGCCTTTAAAGGATGAGGTTTATAACACAATTGAGGGATTAATGAATCATTTTAAGCTAATAATAGAAGGTATAAAGGTACCTAAGGGCGAGGTATATTTTCCTGTAGAGGGAGCAAATGGAGAATTAGGGTTTTATATAGTGAGTGATGGTAGTAGTAAACCCTATAAACTGAGAGTAAGACCACCATGTTTTCCAATTATGGCTGCATTTTCGAATTTAATTGAGGGTCTTATGGTTGCTGATATAGTACCAACATTTGGATCTGTAAATATGATAGGAGGAGAGTTAGATAGGTAATATGGATATCTCGAAGGAAAGCCAAGAAGATATAGAAAGAGCATTATCAAAATTTAAAAGCAAACAGAGTGCTCTATTACCTATTCTTCATATAATCCAGAAGGAGAAAGGGTATATATCTACTGAAGCAGAAGAATATGTGGCCAATCTGTTAGATATACCCCCTGCAAGGGTTCACGGTGTTGTTACTTTCTATACAATGTATAATAAAAATCCTGTTGGTAAATATCTCATTCAGGTATGTACGAATATATCATGCTCTCTATTAGGTGGAGGGCATCTACTTGATTACATATTAAATAAATTGGGAATAAGTCTTGGAGAAACCACAGAAGATGGAAAGTTTACAGTTATTAATGTAGAATGCCTTGGTTCATGTGGAACTGCCCCAGTAATGCAAATAAATGATAGATATTATGAAAACTTAAATGAGAGCGAAATAGATAAAATATTAGAGAGTCTGGCATGAAAGAGCTTGTATTAACAAAAAACTTTCATATTAAAGATTCATATAAGATTGATGTATATATATCCAATGGAGGATATGAGGCTCTGAAGAAAGCTTTTAAAATGAAGCCTGAGGAGATTGTAGAAGAGGTGAAAAAGTCCAATCTGAGAGGAAGGGGGGGAGCTGGATTCCCAACTGGCCTTAAGTGGAGTTTTGTCCCTAAGGAGTCTAAAAAACCGAAATATTTAGCTGTAAATGCTGATGAGGGGGAACCCGGAACCTTCAAAGACCGTCAGATAATGGAAAAGGATCCCCATATGCTCATAGAGGGAATAATCATAACTTCCTATGCGGTAGGGATACATGATGCTTATATATATATAAGAGGAGAGTTTACTGAAAGCAGGAAAAGATTAGAGGAAGCCATAGCAGAAGCATATGAGAAGAAATTTTTAGGTAAAAATATATTAAATAGTGGATTTGACCTTGATATAACTGTATATAAGGGAGCGGGGTCCTATGTATGTGGAGAAGAAACAGGGCTTCTTGAATCTTTAGAGGGTAAGAGGGGATGGCCAAGGTTAAAACCTCCTTTCCCTGCTGCAGTGGGATTATATCAAGGACCAACAGTAATAAATAATGTTGAGACGCTTGCGAATATTCCTCACATAATAATGAAAGGAAGTGAATGGTTTGCAAAGCTTGGAGTTGAAAGGAGTGGTGGAACAAAGCTATACTGTGTGAGTGGATGTGTAAATAAACCCGGTGTATACGAACTGCCGATGGGAACTCCTTTGAAGGAAATAATCTATGAGCATGCAGGTGGTATAAAAGATAATAAAAGAGTGAAAGCTATAATACCTGGAGGGTCTTCAACGCCTCCACTTACAGCAGAAGAGATAGATGTCAAGATGGATTTTGATTCTTTAGCTCAAAAGGGAACAATGCTTGGATCTGCAGGAATAATAGTTATGGATGAAGATACCTGTATGGTAAACTCTCTTTTAATCCTATCAAAATTTTATGCCCATGAATCATGCGGCCAGTGTACCCCGTGTAGGGAAGGAACCCCATGGATGAAAAAAATTGTAGAGTATATTGAGGAAGGTAAAGCCGAGAAAGAAGATATAGATATGTTGATGGATATAGCAGAAAGTATATTGGGTAAAACCCTATGTCCCTTGGGAGATGCCGCTGCAATGCCAGTATTAGGTTTCTTAAAAAAATTTCGCCCTGAGTTTGAAAAACATATAGAAAATAGAGGATGCCCTTTTAAGAAATAACTATTAACCGAAGGCTACATCAAGTAACATCATTATTGCAAAACCTATCATTGTACCCATAGTAGCAAAGTCTGTATTACCACCACGTTGTGATTCTGGTATCAACTCTTCAACTACAACAAAAATCATAGCTCCAGCAGCGAATCCAAGAGCATAGGGAAGTAGAGGTTGTGCAATAATCACAGCTGTAGCTCCAATAACACCAGATATAGGTTCAACTATCGCTGATAGCTGTCCATACCAGAAACTCTTTAATCGAGACATTCCTTCTCGTCTAAGAGGCATGGATACTGCAAGACCCTCCGGGAAATTCTGAATACCTATACCTATAGCTAAGGTTATAGCCCCTGATAAAGTAGCTGAAGGAATATTTGCAGCAACAGCTCCAAAAGCAACTCCAACTGCAAGACCTTCTGGAATATTATGTAATGTTATAGCAAGGACAAGTAAAACGCTTCTTTGCCAGGCTGTTTTTATTCCCTCTGCCTCCTCAATAGGAAAATTGATATGAAGATGTGGAAGGACTCTATCAATTCCTCGTAAAAATATTCCGCCTATAAGGAAGCCTGTCACAGCTGGAAACCATGCTGGAAATTCTCCACCTTCCATCATTTCAATAGCCGGGGCAAGTAAAGACCAGTAGCTTGCAGCAATCATCACTCCACTGGCAAAGCCTAACATTCCATCAAGCACCTTCCTACTTATATCCTTAGCTATAAATACTATAGCTGCCCCTATAGCAGTCATTAACCAGGTAAAGAGGGTTGCTAAAAGAGCCTGCATTATAGGATGAAGATTAGATAAATAGGCACTCATTTTTTAACCTCTTAAAAATTTAAATTATATATTTAAGTATAAATAAAATAGAGAAGAAATACACAATAAAATGAACCTCTTTACCCCTTCCACTTACTAACTTTAGAAGAGAGTAAGATATAAAACCAAAAGATATTCCTTCTGTTATACTAAATGTTGTTGGCATTATCATAAGGGTTATAAAAGATGGTATTGATTCTGTATAATCATCCCATATTATATTCTTAACATTACTCAACATTATAGATCCGACTATTATAAGTGCTGGTGCAATAATCGGGTATAAACCATTATATCCTCCGCCTATCATCTTTACCAGTGGAAAAACAAATAAGGAGAAAAGGAAAAGTATTCCAGTAATAATATTTGCCAGACCGGTCTTCCCTCCCTCTGCAACCCCTGTAGCACTTTCTATATAACATGTTACAGTTGAAGTCCCCAATATGCCACCTATCATTATTGCCAGTGAGTCAGAAAGGAGAGCCTGTCTCGCCCTTGGTAATTTCCCATCTTTTATAAACCCTGCCTGTTCACTAACCCCTATTAAAGTTCCTATAGTATCAAATAGATCTAATAGAAAAAATACAAATATAATAGTAAATAGTCCTAATTTAAAACATCCGATAATATCCAATTTGAAGATTATAGGCATGATAGAAGGAGGTTTACTCAGTATTCCATAATATTTTACCATACCAGAAAACAAACCTATCAGGGTTGTAATTATTAAACCAAATAGAATAGCTCCCCTTATCCTTAATACAATAAGAATGGAGGTAATTATAAGTCCTGATAGTGATAAAAGTACCGGGGGACTTTTAAGATTTCCAAGTCCTACTAATGTCCCCGGATTATCTACAACTATTCCAGACCATTCAAGTCCTATAAAAGCAATAAGAAGTCCTATACCAACAGCTATAGAATGTTTCAATGATTCAGGAATAACCTCTAATATCTTTTCTCTAAATCCTGCGACGGACAGGAAAAAGAAAATAAAACCGGAAATAAAAACAGCTCCCAATGCTACTTCCCACGGAATACCCATAGCCAATACAACCGTAAATGTAAAGAAGAAATTATGACCCATAGCCGGTGCAAGAGCTATCGGATAGTTAGCAATAAACCCCATCAAAAAGGTTCCAATAGCAGCAGATAAGCAGGTAGCTACCATTACAGCCCCAAAATCCATTCCGGCTTTGTTTAAAACAGCTGGTTGAACAAATATTATATAGGACATGGTCATAAATGTTGTAATACCAGCAATAATCTCGGTTTTTAAGTCTGTCCTATTATCCCTTAATCTAAATATTCTCTGAATCACTTTTTAGGAATGATCTTTATTTTTGCGTGATTATTTTCTATCTTTACTTTAAGATCAATATCCTTGCAATTATATTTCTCGATAACAGAAGGAATTTCCTTTTCAATTATAGACTTTATCCTTTCATAATTTATATTATCTACAGGCTCGTTACATAAAATCCTGGCTTCTATATATTCAGAATAAAGTTTTTTGACCTTATCCTCAGCTATTAATGTTTTGGGGGCTTTATCTGATATAATTTTTTTTGGCTTGAATTTAGCAATATCTCCTTGGAATCTTCCTTCTTCATATATATTTTTTACCTTCCTTTCCCAATATTGATTGTAAGTGTTAAACTTGGCTACAAGTCCATTATATCTAAACCTTAAAGCTGTATTTTCAATAAATCTATTGCCATATCTTTTTATCAATCTCTCAACCTCTCTTTTTAAAGAAAGAGGTTCTGCTTTATTACTTCCTATAAAATACTTCTCATATTCAATCCTTAACTGATTTATCTTATCATTCAGAAGTTCTATATCTTCTTTAACGCCCATTTCTCTGAAATTAACATTTGTTTTAGTCATTTTATAATAGTATAATTTATTTTAATTGTAAATAGATTAATGATCTATAGAATACCATGAAAGGATGTAATATAGGAATATGCTTAAATTCTGGATCTGTTTTGTCCCTTTATTCGTAGCAGTAGATGCATTGGGCTTATTACCAATCTTTATGGGGTTAACATACGGCTTGGAAAAGTCTAAAATAAATCGTATTATATGGCAATCTATTATCACAGCTACTATTGTAGCTTTAATATTTCTTGCTATCGGTAAAATTGTTCTATCACTTCTTAATATAACCGTTGCTGACTTTATGATAGCAGGCGGTATACTTCTTTTTGTAATATCCTTAAATGATCTACTTGCGGCTGAAAAATCACCTCAAAGTATTGACTCCGAAAGTCTGGGAGCTGTTCCTCTGGGAGTTCCCCTGATAGTAGGTCCAGCAGTACTCACTACAATTATTCTACTTGTAAATGAAAATGGACTCATACCAACTGTATCCGCCACTGTAGTAAATATATTTATTGCGGGCATTGTATTTAGATTGTCAGATCCTATAAATAGAGTCTTGGGGAAGTCTGGAACCAGAACAATATCCAAACTATCCAGTCTTATCCTCGCTGCCATAGCTGTGATGATGGTTCGCAAAGGTATAACAATCTATCTAACAATTGGTATCTCATCCTTATGATTTTTTAATTTATTCTAATTTTAAATCATAACCATTTCATCAATCCCACAATAAATTTCTGGACTTTCCCCAAAAATTTGGATAAACATGATATAAGGTATTGAATTGTATAAACAAATAGAGAATAAGAAGTGGAAATTAAGGTTTTTCATATATTAAGAGTAAATAAAGGAGAAATTTTAGGGAAACTATTAAAATTAGGGGAAGAGAATTATGGGAAATGATAGTAAAATTGCTGGAAAGATAAAAGCTCAGATTGGATAAACAGGAAATTAGTAAAAGAAGGTGCTAAGAAAGTAAGAGAAGATACAGTAATTGCTTTAGATATTTCTGATATAGATAAGCCTTATGCGAGGAAGATGGAGGATCTATCATTAAGGTTTTAGATATATATCTTACTCGATGGAAGTGTGAAGAGAGTTACCGTCTTATCAAACAGGCATATAATTTAGAAGACATAAGGGTTTTAAGTTACACTGGTTTAAGAAATATGGTAGCCTTAGTGCAGGCAGTATTTCATTTTGTTAGTGTAGGATTGGGGAAGAAGTTAAAGATAGGTATTCTTCTCGCTATCCAGTATTGCTAAAAATTTTGGGGGGAGTCCAGAGACCCTTTATTCTTGACAATATTTATTACGTATATTAAAATAAACTACAATTTGTGTTTAAGATATGGTAAGAAGTTAATATAAAAGTATTTTCAAAAGATTGTAAAAATAAAAAGGGCGGTAGCTTGCATTTTAATAGGATCTCTTAGTAGCAAAATATTTCTACCATGATTCTAACATGTCTCAATAATAAAAACAATTCTTGAAATAGAATGATATTTTTTTATATTCTTGAATATGATTAAGGACAGAAGGATGTTTTTTGAAGAAATAGCTTTTTTTGCAGATAATAATGAAAAGGTTTAGAAGGAAATTAAAAGACTCAGAGCAAGAATGGTACAGAGGGTTATTTTTATAGTGATAGATATCAAAGTGCGATTATAAACCAGGTGAAGTCTTTGAGATATGACTAATGATAGTCTTACGAGAAGCTATACTAAAAAGGATAGAGATAGAATCTTATCTAATAGAATTTATCTTCAATAAATGAGATGATATTTACAAACTATTTCTTACTATTTGAATGAATGATACTAAAGAAAGTCAATATATTATAAAAGGGAAAATTCTGAGAGCAACTACTATCCTGAGTCTCTCAACTCTCATCACATTTCTTATTGGATATCTAAGGGATGTGATAATGATCTATAAGTTTGGTGCAACAAGTCTTACCGATGCCTGGTTTGTTGCATCTGTTGTTCCAGAGGTAGTCCAGAAATTTCTTTTCCTTGGAGCAATAGGAGCTGTATTCCTCCCCACTTTTACAAGACTATTAGAAGAGAAAGGAGAGAAAAGAGCATGGGAGTTTGCAAGCCTTGTGTTAAATCTTGGTTTTTTATTGCTCCTTCTTTTAAGCATTTTCGCTATATTCTTCTCTAATAAGATAGCCTTCTTATTTGCCCCAGGATTTTCACTTAAAACTAGGGAACTAACCTCAAAGCTTATAATTGTTTTGATCCCCGTTGTCCTCTTTTCATGGATAAGTGGAACATTAGGAAATATACTCAATGTCTATAAAAAATTTTTTCCTTCCGCCCTTGCTCCAGTTGTAAATAGTACTGTGGTTCTACTATTTCTTGCTTTCCTCTCTGAGGATTTAGGTATATTCTCGCTTGCATATGGAAGCCTCACAGGCAGTCTGCTTGCACTGATGGTTATGGGTCTTTTTCTCTATAGAAGATCTGGATATTACAAACTAAAGGTTAGAGGGAATTTTTTTGAACTGAAAGAAATGTTTCTTCTTATAATACCTCTTGCAGGTGCTGAGCTAATAGGAAAGGGAATAGGGATTGTGGATAGAATTTTTGCCTCAATGCTTGAAGCTGGAAGTATAACTAACATTCAGCTTGCAATGAAGCTTGTATCAATTCCTGTCTTTCTCTTTTCTGCTACCTCTTCTATTGCTATTTTCCCTTTTCTTTCGAGTTATTCATCTTCAAAGGATTACCGTAAATTAAAAGACCTCTTCCTATTTGGAATTAAGATTAATCTACTCATTTCTATTCCATCAACATTTGGATTTTTAATACTCAGAAGTCCGATTGTTGAATTTCTCTTCCAGAGAGGTGCCTTCACTCCAGAGGATACATATATAACTTCTAACCTTTTATTCATCTATTCGCTTTCTCTTATTGCAAGAGCTTTAATCCCTCTTTTCTTCAAGACTATTTATGCCCTCAGAAAGACATCCCTTGTTCTTTACTATGAGACCCTCTATTTTATTACAAATGCCGTACTTGATTTTATACTAATCAAACTATTTGGACTTTATGGTATTGCTCTTGCAACCACACTTATTGTACCGCTTCTTGTCTTATTTCTCATTAGAGGTATTTTAAAAGATATAGGCAGTATAAATTTCTCTTTACTCATGCCTTTTGTAAAAAAGGTATTTGTGTCCTCTCTGATTATGGCATTTATATCCTTTTCTTCTTATAATATTTTTTATAATACCGGCCATTTTATTAACCTTTTTATAACAGTAATTCTCTCTTTTGTGGTATACATCTTATTTCTTTATATATTAAAAACAGAAGAGTTATTCAGAATTAGAGAAATAATTTTAAAAAGAGAGTTAATACTGTAAATGAAGAATAAGAATTTGGATAAGATTATAAATACTCGATTTGGCAGCAATCTTGTTTATCAGGAACACCTTGCAAGATATAAATTTATAAAAAGGTCTGTTCAAGGAAAATCTATCCTTGAAGTTGGTTGTGGGATAGGTGATGGAACGTTTGAGCTTGCAAAATGTGCTGAGAGAGTAATTGCAGTGGAATTGGATAGAAAGAGATTAAAATTGGCATTTGATTTTTTCTCTCATCCCCATATAAACTATATTATAATGGATGGATGTAGATTAGGATTTAAAGATGAGAGCTTTGATATAGTTATATCCTTTGAGGTCATAGAACATTTAGAGGATCAGGAAAGGTATCTTTCTGAAATAAGGAGAGTTTTAAAAAATGGGGGAATGGCTATTATATCCACTCCAAATAAGGATATAATAAGAGTTGAAGGTATACCAAATAATCCTGAACATGTAAAGGAATTAAATAAGAATGAGTTTATGTATTTACTTGAAAAATTTTTCCAAAAAGTTGAATTATATGCTCAGAGGAAAGGAAGGAAAATTATTGGAATAACAGGGATTATCCATCATATACTCAGATTTTTAGATATATTTAAACTTAGGAAACTCTTTCCCCAGAGATTAAAAAATGCGGTTTCAGAAAGGATTTCTACTGCAACGGGAGCAAAAAGGGATGAAGATATCCTATCTTATGACTTTGTAATAACTAAGAGAGGTATCAGGTTTGGAAGAAATCTCATAGGAATATGTAAAAAGTTATGAAAATACTTGTAAGTTCCGCTTCTTATATATTTGGAGATGAACTTGCTGGAGGTGAACATAGAGTTTCATATAATATTGTAAAGGGTCTTTTAGAAAAGGGACACAGTGTAACCCTCCTCTCCCCAAAGGTATCTCTGAAAAAGGTTATTAACGCAGAGTGTATCGAGGTTGGAGGATATAGGTTTAAACCATCAGAAGACTATTTTCGATACAGACTTAACTGGTGGCTTTTTTCAATAAGAAGTATCTTTAAGGCAAGAAAACTTCTTAAGAAAAAAGAGTTTGATATTATTCATCACATAAGACCTGCAAACTATGGAATGTTCAGTCTCTTCTGGATATTTAAGATGCCATTTATCTATGGTCCTGTAACGCCTTCACTTAGAATAAAAGATGAAGATTTTAAGGAATTTGAGACAAAGGGTATAAAAAATCCCTTTAAAGGGATTGCGACAAGATGTTTCAACCTATTCCATGAAGCTTTTGCCCCTCCACTCTGGAGGACTACCCTCAAAAATGCTTCACTTATACTTGTTCAGCTTAAAAAAGCAATGGAGGATATCCCAGAAGAATTTAGATATAAAGCAAGGATTGTAGGACTTGGGGTTAATACCGGGTTCTTTTCCCCTTCTTCTGAAGATAGGGTTCCAACAATACTCTTTCTTGCAAATCTTACAAGACAAAAAGGTCTTGAGTATCTTCTAAGAGCTATGCCTTTAGTACTTGAAGAGGTTCCTTCTTGTGTACTGAACATTGTAGGAGATGGTCCTGGAAGAAACTATTATAAAAGACTTGTGAATGAACTTGACCTTAAAAGGAGCGTTCTATTCTTTGGAATGGTTCCTCACAGAGAAACGGTAAATTTTTATAGAAAGGCATGGGTTTACTGCCTTCCATCCATTGTAGAACCTGCTGCAAATACCCTCCTTGAAGCCATGAGTTGTGGAAGGCCTGTCGTAGCAACAGAGGGAGGTGGAAACAGGGAGATAATAGGAGATGGAGATACCGGATTCTTAGTATCACCTAAGAATCCAGAAGCCCTTGCAGAGAGTTTGATAAAAATTCTGACCGATAAGGAATTGAGAAGAAAGATGGGTAAAAAAGCAAGAAAAAGGGCTGAAGAGGAGTTTAATCTTAAAAAGCTGATTGATAAAATAGAAGAAGCATATAGAGAAGTGGTGTAATGGACAAGAAAGAGTGGATAAATGCTGAAAGAGAATATCATAATGAAAAGGCTGAATATTATTTAGTAAAATATGGAAATGCAAAACAACATCAAATTCCAGAAGAAATCTTTCTCTTTCATTATTTACCCCGTGACAAAAAGTTTTTGATAGTAGATATAGGTTGTGGACCCTCTATTTCCATCTCCAGGACCCTGAAGAAATTTGAAACACTTCCCACATATATAGGAATCGATATCTCAGAAAGACTTATTAATATTGCCAGAAAAAATCTACCTTCAGGGTATTTTATCATAGCAGACGGATCTGAACTACCGTTAAAAACCTCTGTTGCAGATTATATTGTTTCTCTTGGAAGCTTGCATCATATACCAGACTTAGAAAATACAATTACTTCTCTCCTTAGAATATTAAAACCGGGTGGTTACCTGCTTCTAAGAGAACCCTCTGAGGAAGCCTTCCATAATTGGGCTGGAGATAGTCCCATGGAAAGGGGGATAGACCCTGAAAGGTTGATTTTGATTGCGCAAAGACAAAAAGCAATAGTAGTTGACTACAGGCGTTTTAACTCCGGGTTCTTTAATTCCCTTAGACATATATTACACATTTCAAGGTTGTACCATCTCTTTGAATGGTCAGATACATACTGGAAGATAAAGAGCTACTTAGATTCTTTTCTGGATAGGAAGTTTGGTAGAAAATATTTCTGTTTTAAAGGACAGGACTTTTGTATAGTGATAAGAAAAACAATCAGATAAGCATCCTATTTTATACAGATTCTTCTACCTTTGGAGGAGCAGAAAGGTATATTTATACACTGATTAAAGAACTTAATTCAGAGAGTTATTCATTATCAATCGCCTTACCATCTGTAGAAGGAGCAAATAAACCCAAAGAGAAATTAAAAACTTTAGGAATTGAGATTAAAAATATTAAACCTATAAAAAACAGGTTTGATATCTTAAACTTTATCCGTCAGATTAGATTTTTTAAGAATAATAAAGCTGATATTATCCATTTTAATCTCCCAAATCCATACCATTCTCAGTTCAGTATCCTGGCAAGTAAAATCGCAGGGGTTAAGTCCGTAGTTGTTACCCATCATTTACCTGTATTGCTTAAGGAAGCTTCTTGGAAAGGTAGATTGTTGGAAAGATTGCTGGTAAGATGTATAAATAGGGTAATTACAGTCTCAAATAGTAGTAAAAGGATAATCATAGAAAAACTTCCTTTTCAGGAAGATAGAGTAGTTGTTATACATAATGGTATAGATGTAAATTATAATAGGAAATTTGATTCATCTTCTCTTAAAGAGAACTTAGGTATTGGAGAGACCGATTTAGTGGTAGGAACAGTAGGAAGATTAACCGAACAGAAGGGATATATATACCTTTTAAAAGCAGCGGTTAGGATAAAGAAAGAAGTAAGAAATGTAAAGTTACTTATTGTGGGTGAAGGCTCCATGGAGAAGGAATTGAAAAGATATTCCCTCAATTTAGGACTGGAAAGAGATGTAATATTCACCGGTTTCCAGGAAGATGTATATAAAATATTAAATATAATGGATGTATTTGTGTTATCCTCTCTTTATGAAGGATTCCCATTTGTTATTCTTGAAGCCATGATTATGAAAAAACCTGTTGTAGCTACTGAAGTTGATGGAATACCTGAAGTAGTTATCAATGGTAATACAGGTATACTTGTTCCTCCAAAAGACCCTGAAAAATTGGCAAAGGCTGTAATCTCATTGCTTGTAGATAGAGAAAAAGCAAAGAATATGGGAAATAAGGGATTTAAGAGGGTGAAAGATTGTTTTTCAAAACAAATTATGGTTGAAAAGACCGAGAATTTATATAAAGAATTGCTCTCTCAAAAAGGCTAAACGATGAAAATTGTGATGATTGAAACCGGGGGATGGGGAGGAATATGCCACTATACCTATAATCTTGCAAATTCACTGGTTAGAGCAGGAATAAATGACCTCACTGTTATAAGCTCCTGTAAATATGAGCTTGAAAAATTAAAAAGAGATTTTAAGCTTATAAATCTTTTTAATCAAGAAAAGGGCTACATCTCAAATATCCTGAGATTATTTAATATTCTGATAAGAGAAAGACCCTCCATAATCCATATTCAGTCTATCCTCTCTCCAAGAAAAGATTGGCTATCATTCTTTATCGCAAAGTTTTTCAGAATGCCAATTATTTATACCGTCCATAATATTTTTCCTCATGAGGAAGGTGAAAGAGAGGCTATACTCATAAAAGATGCTTTAAGGATAATTTATAAAAATTCTACAAAACTTATAGCCCACTCAGAGTCAAATAAGAAAGAACTTATTGAAAAATTTAGAATATATCCTGATAATATAAAAATAGTCCCTCATGGTAATTATCTTTTCCTTGTTCCTTCAGAAAAAATTACTAAAGAAAAAGCAAGAGAAAGTCTTGGCCTAAGTGTATCTGACAAAATTCTGCTATCCTTTGGAGCAATACGGAGATACAAGGGGATAGACTATCTTATTAAGGCATTTAAAATGGTTATTGAAGAGACCCCTGAAGCAAAGCTTCTTATAGTAGGGAAGCCCATGGCTATAAGAGAATCCTCTCCTGTAGATTCCTATTATGAAATGGTAGAAAGATTAGGGCTAAAAGATAAAGTATTATTCTATTGTAAATATATACCTTTAGAGGAAGTTCATGAATACTTCATATCTGCTGATGTATCGGTCTTCCCCTATCTTAATACTACCGAGAGCGGTTCTCTACAACTTGCCTTTGCTTTTTCCAAACCTGTAATAGCCACAAGAGTTGGCTCCTTTGAAGAGGCTATAGAAGAGGGCAAAAATGGTTATCTTGTTCCCCCAGAAGATGAAGATAGCTTAGCAGAGGCTATTATAAAGATTCTTTCCTTAGACAGAGAGACCCTAACTAAGATGGGAGAATACTCAAGATATATAGCTAAACAGAGATATAATTGGGAAGATATAGCTAAAGATACAGTAAAAATCTATAAAGGTATATTAAATGAAAGTTCTTGATCTTGGCTGTGGTAAAAAGAAATATCCTGGATCGATTGGGGTAGACATAAATCCAGACAGTGATGCTGACATAATCTATGACTTAAATTATTTCCCCTATCCTTTCAGGAGTAATACCTTTGATCTGATAATATGCGATAATGTTTTAGAGCATCTTGACAATCCCCTATTAGTTATGGAGGAGATACACCGGATTTTGAAATCGGGCGGAGTGTTAAAGATAATAGTTCCCCACTTCAGTAGCGATGATTCCTACTCAGATATTACTCATAGACACTATTTCTCATTTCGCTCCTTTGACATTTTTGCTCAAAATACCCATCATTTTTACTTTTATACAAATGTAAGATTTGATATTGTAGATAAAAAGATAGTATTTGGAAGACTGATGAGATATATAGGAATAGAATTCATAGCCAATAGGTTCCCTTCAATCTATGAAGCACATTTTGCCTTTATATTTCAGGCTTATGCCCTTATCTTTGAAATGAGAGCTATAAAATGAATAAAAAAATCCCTCATTCTGTTCTTTTTATAGAAAGAAATGGTGACATAAGGGGAGGGGGACATATAAGTTTGGTCAATATACTCAGGCATATTGATAAAGAACTGTTCAAACCCTACCTCGTATGCTCTGCACAAGGCAGTCTAAGAGAGAAAGTAAATGAAATGGGTATAGCCTCAGAAATAATAGAAATTAAATCTTTAAAGAGGTTAAATATTTTCTCTTTATTTATTGCTATCTTAAAACTATGCAGACTTATTCGAAGATGGGATATAAAGATCGTCCATTCAAATGCTGGATCAACAAGGGATACCCTATATAGTGGAGTTGCAGCAAGACTGGCCGGTATCCCCTTTATCTGGCATGTAAGGGTGATAGAATCCGGGGGAATCTTTGACAGGTTAATTTCTTTATTTTCTACAAAGATAATCGTTATATCTGAAGCAGTTAAAAGAAGATTTCACTGGATTAAAAATCCAAAGAAATTAGTTGTAATTCCAAATGGTGTGGATATAAAGAGATTTAATCCTTCTTCTATAAAGATCGAGGATTTAAAAAAAGAATTTGGATTTAAGAAAGAAGATTTTGTAATTGGAACGGTTGGACAGTTAATCCCTTGGAAGGGAATTAATTACCTTATTGATGCCTTTTATATAGTAAGGAAAGAAAACCCAGAGGTAAAGCTCTTGATAGTTGGAGATGAAGTTCCAAGGGGGAGCGGTTATAGAAAAAAGCTTGAAGAGATGGTCAATTCTCTTGATCTTAAAGATGAGGTTGTATTTACCGGTTTTAAAGAGGACATACCAGAAATTATGGGGGTTATTGATATATTTGTCCTTCCATCAATAAATGAACCTTTTGGCAGGGTCCTCATAGAGGCAATGTCCATGGAAAAGCCGGTTGTTGCAACAAAAGGTGGAGGAGTTCCTGAGATCGTTGTTGATGGAGTGACCGGGATTCTTGTCCCTTTGAAGGACCCTGAAGCCATGGCAAAAGCAGTTCTTACCCTTATAAGAGATAAAAAGCTTGCTATCAGGATGGGTAAATCTGGAAGGGAAAGAGTAGAGAAGTTCTTTACCATAGAAGAACACTTAAAGAGGATTCAAGAGATTTATCTTGAACTTATTAATAGGAAATAAAACTCTACTTTGGAAAAATTAAAATGGTCTCTTTTTGATTGAGTTAAAAAAGTTTCTATATGCCTAAAAGAATAGGAATAGATGGAAGAGAGTTTTTAAAGAGTGAAAAAACAGGGATAGGTAGATTCCTATATAACTTCCTCTCAAGTGTTCTTGAGTTTGATGATAGAAATATTTATATCCTTTATGGAAATCAGTATACAGATGTTCCCTTTGAATCACCAAAACTTTTTATCAGGATAAAAAATGAGAGATTTACCACTTACTGGGATCATATAACTTTATCAAAAGCCCTACTTAAAGATAGGGTGGATGTGTTCTTTTCCCCTTATGATAAATGTCCCCTTTTTTCCAGAATTCCTTCTATTATAGCTGTTCACGATCTCATATTTAACTATTTTCCTGAGAAGAACCACAGTTATATTAAAAGGTCACTTTACACTCTATCAAGGAAGTTAATGGCAAAGAAATCAGCTCTTATAATAACTGGCTCAGAGCATTCAAAAAAAGATATAATAAAAATTTGGAATATTCCTGATAAGAAGATAGAGGTTATACCTTATGGGATTTCTAAACTATTTAAACCTGTAGAAGAAGAAAAGGCAGAAAAAATAAGAGAAAAATACAGGATAAAAAAAAATTACCTCCTCTATGTTGGAAATTTTAAACCTCATAAAAATGTGGTCACTATATTAAAAATCTTTAAACTTTTGCCCAAGGATATAAAAGATTCTTACGAGGTAGTTCTGTGTGGGAAAAAGGATCATAACTGTAAAGAGATTGAATCTGAAGCAAAAAGGCTCAATATTGAGGGAAAGATAATATTTACAGACCACGTTCCGGATTATGAATTACCCACATTGTATAGTGGAGCAAAAGTTTTTGTTTTTCCATCTCTTTATGAAGGTTTTGGACTACCTCCTCTTGAAGCTATGGCGTGTGGGACTCCAGTTATAACTTCCAACACTACCTCTCTTCCAGAAGTGGTAGGAAATGCTGGAATTATGATAGATCCTTTTGATCTTAATGGGTTTAGAGAAGCAATCTCTCTTCTTATTTCAGACCATAGTCTTTATGAAGAATATGTTAAAAGAGGACTTGAAAGAGTGAAATTATTCAATCAAATAGAAATGTCAAGAAGGCTGCTTACGGCTATAGAAGAAATAGGATGAAAATAGAATTTTGATTTATAGTAGAAATCGTACAGTAATTAAGGCTAATATCCTCAATTCCAATAATATTCTAAATATTTACTATAGCAAGATATTTAGATAAAATAGATTATTAGATAATATGAAAAAAACTCTATTTATAACCAATGATTTCCCTCCCATTGTAAGTGGAATATCAACCGTGTTTTATGAATTTCTGAAAAGAGTAGATAGAAATAATTATATAGTAATTGCTCCTAAAATAAAGGGAGCAAATAATACAGATCAAAAAGGCAATATCATTAATGTTAAAAGAATATGGATACCTACAGGTGAATCTGCTGTTGCAAAAATATTTAAAACAATTCTTGACTTATTTTATATCTTATTCTTTTCGATTATATATAAACCTTCTGTTATCCATTGTGGCCAGATTCTCTCTAATACGCCAGGAGCTCTCTTATGTAAGAAAATTCTTAATATCCCTTATATTGTGTGGGTTTACGGCTCAGAGACTATAAGATTCGGGAAATATAAGATATTGAAGAAAATGATGAAATGGATTCTTAAAGAAGCTAAAAGGGTAGTTGTTATCAGTTCTTTTACAGAAGATGAATATATTAAATTTGGGGTTTCTCGGGATAAAATAGTAAAGTTAACTCCTGGGGTTGACACTAAATTTTTTATACCTAAAGATAGAGATAAAGAACTCATTAAAAAATATTTTCTTGAAGATAGGATCGTTTTGCTAACAGTAGGACGTCTTGATGAAAGAAAGGGGCATGATATGGTATTAGAAGCTATCTCCGGACTTATTCCCTATTATCCTAACCTTATATATCTTATTGTAGGAAAAGGGAGAGAAGAAGAGAGGCTAAGAGAAATTGTTTCTAAAAAGGAGTTAAAAAATAATGTAATTTTTGTTGGATATGTGGAGAATGATAGACTTCCTGATTACTATAATCTCTGTGATATTTTTATTCTCCCAAATAGGATAACTGAGAAATCAGAACTAAAAGGTGACTATGAAGGATTTGGAATAGTATTTTTGGAAGCAAGTGCCTGTGGGAAACCTGTCATCGGAGGAAAATCAGGGGGAACATTTGATGCAATTAAGGAAAATATAACAGGATATCTTGTAAATCCACTCTTACCATCTGAGATAGCTTCAGCAATAAAAAAACTTCTTAGTGATCATGCTCTTAGAGAAAAGATGGGAAAATCGGGAAGAGATTGGGTTGTAAAGAATTTTGATTGGGAAATATTGATTAATAAGTTCAATGATATTTTGATATGAATCCTTTCAAAGGCTATATTTTAAATATGGTTCTTAAAAAGGCAGAAAAGATCTGTAAAGGGCTTAGTGGAAGAATATTAGATTTAGGATGCGGAAAAGGAGATATGTTAAAACTTCTAAAATCAAATCCAGATCTTAAGATTTTTGGATTAGATATCTCAGAGGAGCAACTTATTTCTGCTAAAGATTCTAAAGCGGCTTTGATAAGGGGAGACATTTTCCTTTTACCATTTAAAGATTCCTCAATAAGAACTGTATTATGCTTTAATACTATATATAATTTCGACTCGTTAGACAATTTTAACCAGGGATTTATTGAAATGATGAGGGTTACTGAATCAGGGGGAAGAATATTAATAGATATAAGAAACAAAAGAAATCCATTACTTAAGTTTAAATATTGGTGGCATATGAAAAAAGGAGGATTTCCAACCATCTCCTACATCCCTGATGATATAATAAAAATATTAGAAAAACTTGACTGCTATTTAGAAAAAATTGAGCCTGTGGGATTAAAATTTAGGTTTTTATCATTTGGATATATAATGATTTTTAGAAAGAGATAAGTATGAAAATTCCTTCAGCAGGGACACCAATAGGAATAAATGATATTATTAAGGCTTCCTTATTACCATTTATTAAGAGACAGAATCCTCCGGTAGCTAATATGGAAGGAGCCCTAAAGGATATTTTGAATACCAAATATTGCTTTCTTGTTAATTCAGGAACCACAGCTTTTTACATAATATTAAAAGTGCTTAAAAAATTAGGTGGGAATAATAATTCCCAAAAAGAGGTAATTTTACCTGCCTATACTGCTCCATCACTTGTTTTGCCTATAAAAAAACTGGGGCTTTCCTATAAACTTGTAGACATGTCAATTAAAACCTTTAATATGGATGAGGACTTATTAGATAAAATGTTAAGTCCAAAAACTCTTGCTGTTCTTGCAGTCCATCTCTTTGGTCTACCATGCTCAATTGAAAAACTGGCTATTTTAAGAAAAAATACCGGGACTAATTTCCATATTATTGAAGATGCAGCATCCTCCTTTGGAACCCAAAAGAATAACGGACTTTATACAGGAACCGAGGGAGATAGTGGTTTCTTAAGCTTTAATAGGGGTAAAAATCTTTCTACAATAGCAGGAGGAGCTATAATTACCAATAATAAGGATATTGGGATGGAGGTAAAAAGGGAGATAGATGCTCTTGATCAGCCTGCTATTTCAAAAAAAATTAAAATATATATTGAAGGACTCGGCCTATCTTTAGCAGTAAGACCATGGTTCTATACCTCATTTTATCCTTTTATCTCTCGATTTAAGCATACAAACCTTCATGAAGATTTTGAATCATATAAATATACCTTTTTTCAGGGAGCATTAGGACTATCACTGCTTGGAAAAAAAGAAAATATCTTTATAGAAAGGAAAAATAAAGGATACTATATATATAATTCATTAAAGGAGATCCCTGGAATCAGACTTCCCTATATACCTGATAGTTTTAGAGTAATATTCAATCAATTCCCTCTCATTATAGAAGATCCTCTCAAGAGAGATATCCTATTTAAAAAGATTGTAAAGGCAGGTATTGAAGTAACAACTCTTTATGACAAACCTATCCATAAAATCTATCCGTATAGCTCTTTAGAAGATTCCGAGGACCCTTTCCCTAATGCAACCTACATGTCAAAGAGACTCCTCCTTATTCCTGTCCATCCCCTTATCAGAGAAAAAGATTTAAAGAGAGTTATAGAAATTATTTATACGGAACTACACAAATGATTCCCTTCAGGAATATAAAAAGAGCTTTTTATAAAACCCTATCTGAACCCCAATATGGTTATCAGGCATTTAAGAGAAGATTCCTATCCTATCTTACATATAAATTTTTTAATGGATATAGCAGTTATCCTGAAACTATCTCTCTATTTTTAACCTACAGGTGTAACTTAAGGTGTAAGATGTGTGGGCAGTGGGGAGAGGGAGGGGTATCGAGAGGATATACAGAAAGTGTTCTCCGTCAAGAGCTATCATTCGAAGATATAAAAGGAGTGATTGATGATGTTAAATCATTTAAACCAAATATTACTTTATTTGGAGGTGAACCGCTCTTACATAAAGACTGGATCAAAATAGTAAAATATATAAAGTCAGCAGGACTTAGATGTAACATAATAACAAATGGAATACTGTTGAGTAACAATGCTCATGATATTGTGAATATTGGAGTGGATGAGATCATATTTTCGTTAGATGGAAGCAGAGATACCCATGATAAAATAAGAGGAGCTAAAGGAGTTTTTAATAGGGCTTATGAGGGTTTAAGAAAGATTAAAGATCTAAAAATAAAGAACAAAAAACCCCATATAAATATTGCTTCAACCATATTTGAGGAAAACTATCATGAACTTGATAAGATGGTGGATATAGCATCTTCTATTGGAGCTAAATCAATAACATTCCATCATCTAATATTTATAAGTAAAGAGATATATAAAGAAACGGAAGAAATCTTTAATAGAGAGTTTAACAGCTCAATTCTCGATTGGAGTGGATTTATAAGGGAAAATCTGCCAAATATAGATATTGAACTTCTTATCGATAAGATAAGAGAGGTAAAGAATAAAAAAACCGAGATTGATATCTCATTTTATCCAAACTTTAAGGAAGAAGAGATAAGGAATTACTATTCTAAATTTTATTTTACCCCTTCTTCCTATAAATGTAGATGTATTAGTCCATGGATGGTTTCATATATTTTCCCGGATGGTTCTCTCAGAGAATTTCATTCCGTTAATTATCCTTTGGGTAATATCAAAAAAGAAAGGTTTAAAAAGATATGGAATGGAGATAAATATAAGAATTTCAGAAAAATGGTAAAAAAGATAAAGAAATTCAGCGTATGCAGTAGATGCACCGAATTTTATAGATATTAAAAAAATATATATGACCAAAAAGATAAAGGTTTTAATGATAATTACAAGACTCGATAGAGGGGGCTCTGCTGATGTATTTAGAGAACTTGCTGAAAACCTCGATAAGGAAATATTTGATATAAAACTTATTGCCGGGCTAACCGTTGCTCCTTCTTTTAGTATCGATGATTGGAAATCCCGAGGAATTCTTATATATCTTCCATCGTTAAGAAGAGATATAAATCCTGTTTTCGACCTTTATTCTCTATTTAAGCTTTATAAAATAATAAGGTTTGAAAACCCGGACATAGTCCATACTCATACATCAAAAGCTGGAATACTTGGCAGAATCGCAGCTTTTTTAAATAGAGTCCCCATAATTATTCATACTCCACATGGACATATATTTTATGGATATTTTGGCAAATTTAAAACAAGGCTTTTTATATGGTTCGAAAAACTGGCTGCAAAGGTTACAAACAGAATAATAACACTTACAAATATAGAAAAGAAAGATTATATATCCTTAGGTATTGGAAAAGAAGAAAAATTTTCTACAATATATTGTGGCATTAATATTGATAGATTTTGCAAAAAAGATAAAGAGGTTCTGAGGAAAGAGTTCGGCTTTAATTTAGATAATATAATTATAGGATGGATTGGAAGGCTCGAAAAGATTAAAGGATGCGAATATTTTATTAGAGGATGTAGAATTATAAAAGATAAAATGAAAGATAAAAATATTAAGTTTCTATTGGTTGGAGATGGCCTTTTAAGACCCTATTTAGAAGAATTAACAGGAGAACTTAAACTTTCAGAAGATATAATATTTATGGGGAATAGAGATAATATCCCAGAAATAATGAATATAATTGACCTATTTGTATTGAGTTCATTGAATGAAGGGCTGGGAAGAGTTATATTAGAAGCTATGGCCTCTGGTGTTCCAGTAGTCGCTACCCGCGTGGGAGGCGTTCCAGAGATTGTAACAGATGGAATCACAGGGCTATTAATTCCTCCTTCTAATCCCGAAAAAATAGCATGGGCTGTAATTGAAATCTTGAATAATAAAGAATTATATTCTAAGTTCTCAACAAATTGTAGAGAAAGAGCAAAATTATTTAGCCTGGATAAGATGATAAAAGATACAGAATCTTTATATTTAGATGAGATATTTAAAAATAAGCTTTAGATAGAGATTAGGTATCATCTGTTATATCCTCTACATCTCCTTCCATATCAACATTATTTGAATCCTTATATTTATATTCTTCAGTAAGTTCAGAGGTTTTTGATGATTTAATACTGCTATCTTCTATATTGTTCTCTTTCTCCTCACACATTGTATTACTCTCCTCAGCTAAATTTTCCTCATATATCTCTTTCTCCACATATTCTTTTCCCTTTTCATCTGTCTTAATCTTCAACTCGAGATTTTCAATACTTATTGATAATGTAAAGGAATATTCTCTATCTATATCTGGCAATTTCAATGAGAGAGGTATTTTTATTAAAGTCTGAGTGATACTTTCTGGTTCTCCAGCCCTTGTAACTTTAATCTCTTTAGTAATTTTCTCTTTAACAACCGCTTCTTCGGGCGGCTCTTCTTTAATTTCTTCTTCTTTCGATTCTATTTCTTCAATTTCTTCTACCTCAGCAATTTCTTCGATATCCATTTGAGACTCATCACTTATAACTTCCAGATCCTCTTCTCTTATCTCTTCTAATGCTCCTTCTTCGCTAAACTGGCTCTCCCCTTCTGCTATATCTTCTAACTCTTCACCCTTTAAACTACCAAAGTCAACTATATTAGAAGCTTCTTCAGAAGGAATCTTTCTTATCTCTTCTATTTCCTCTTCTTCCCTTACCTCTTCAATCTCTTCTTCTTCCTTTATTTCATGAAGTTTCTCAACATCCTCTTTCTCTGCAGTAGCAACACTTTCTATGTTTGGCTGCTCTTTTAAACTCTTTAAGACTGATTTGCATATAGCTGTGAGGGTTTCTAAAACACCTTTGCCATTAATAGCTATGGATTCGAAGTATTCAACTTCGTATTTATTTAATTTCTTATTTAACTCATCTACTGATAAGATATCTGATAAATCTCTTTTATTATATTGCATTACATGGGGAATATTCTCAAGTTTTTTCCCATAAGTGGCTAAATTCTCTTCTAAATTATTCATACTCTCTATATTCTGGTTTAACATATTCCTCTGAGAATCTGCCACAAAGACTATACCATCTACCCCCGTCAAGACGGCTCTCCTCGTAGCATTATAAAATACCTGCCCTGGAACAGTATATATATGAAATCTCGTCTTAAATCCTCTTATATCTCCAAGTTCAATAGGCAGAAAGTCAAAAAATAGAGTCCTATCAGTCTGGGTGGCTATGGATATTAATTTACCTCTCTGGTCTTTCTTAATATTATCATGAATAAACTTGACATTTGTTGTTTTCCCACATAGAGCTGGCCCATAATATACTATCTTTGCATCTAACTCCTTCTTAGAATAATTCAGGAATGCCATTTTTAACCTCCTTTAAATAACCTCAAGATCTACATATTTTGTAGCTATTTTCTTGTATCCTACATCCGGGAAATGGACAATTATTCTCTGATCTCTTCCGTTTCCTTCTCTTAGCCTAACAGTTCCTATTCCCCATACTGGATGTTTTATCCTCATACCAGGAATAAATAATATTTCACTATCTTCACTGATACCGACTCTTTTTATATATATATCAGGAATTTCTTTAATGAATCTTGATGGAATTCCCTCTCTATGCCATCCGAACACCCCTCTTCTTTCCACATTGCTTATAAATAATCTGTTCTTTGTTCTTGTCATCCCAACATAAAAAAGCCTTCTTTCCTCCTCAATTTCCTCGTTATCCGTAAGAGACTTAAAGTGTGGTAAGAACCCTTCTTCAACTCCCACAATAAACACGGTATCAAATTCTAAACCCTTGGCATTATGCAGAGTCATTAATGATACATAATCACCCTTATTATATATGTCAATATCACTAATTAAAGATATTCTGTCTAAGAAACTTCCTAAATCTTTATCCTCATTTTCTTCTTCAAATTTTTTTGCAGCGTATACAAGCTCTTTCAGATTTTCAATCCTTTCCTCTTCACCCTCATTTTTAAAATAGTCAAGCATCCCACTTCTTTCGATAATATCCATTATTAATCCCGCAACTGATATCTCATACATCTTATCTTTAAACTCTTCTATCAAACTTAAAAAAGTTGCTAATGCATTTTTTATTCTTGTATGGAAGTAGTCTCTGTTAACCAGGTCTAATATAGCATAATATAGAGGAATGCTCTCATTTTTAGCATACTCTTCAATCTTTTCTACACTTCCTTTACCTATCCCTCTTGGAGGAAAATTTATTATTCTTTTTAGACTCAATGAATCTGAAGGATTTAATAATATTTTAAGATACGCTAATATATCCTTAATCTCTTTCCTTTCATAAAAGGTTATCCCTCCAACTATTGTATATGGAATTCTCCTCTTAATTAACTCCTCTTCCAAAACTCGGGATTGAGCATTGGTTCTATAAAATATGGAAAAGCTCTCATAGGAAATATTATATTTTTCTTTAATATCTTCAATAGTTTTAGCAACAAATTTAGCCTCATCCTCCTCATCCCTACCTCTAAAATATTCTATTAATTCACCCTCTTTGTTATCCGTCCATAAGAACTTTTCTCTCCTTCCTCTATTATTACTGATTAAATATGTTGCTCCTGAAATTATATTTTTTGTAGATCTATAATTCTGCTCAAGCTTTATTATCTTTGTCCCGGGAAAATCCTTATCAAAATTGAGTATATTCCATATTTCAGCTCCTCTCCATCTATATATAGATTGGTCCTCATCACCAACAGCGAATATATTCTTATGCTTTTGGGAGAGTTGATAAATTAATCTCCACTGAGCTCTATTTGTATCCTGATACTCATCTATCATTATATATTTAAATTTATTCCTATAATATTCCAGCACATCTTCATTCTCATTAAATAGCTTAATAGTGAATAATATAAGGTCATCAAAATCTAACGCGTTGCTCTCCTTAAGTCTCCTTTGGTATAGGGATTTAATCTCCTGAATTTTCTCATTAAACAGGCTCTCCTCATCATAATCATAGTATCGGGTATTGTTCTTTATCTTACTTATTAATGATATTACCTGCCTGGGGTTAAATACCTTATCACTCAGATTTAATTCTTTTAAACAATCCTTAATAAGTGAAATCTGATCATCTTCATCGTATATTACAAAATCTCTTTTAAATCCCAATAACTCTATATTATTATTACTCCTCAATATCCTGGCAGATATAGAATGGAATGTGGATATCCATAAGTTTATGCTTTTAATATTTAATAATTGTTCAACTCTTTCTCTCATCTCTTTAGCAGCCTTATTAGTAAATGTAACAGCTAATATATTTTCTGGTTTTACAACTTTCACCTTTATAAGATAGGCTATTCTATAGGTTAAAACCCTCGTTTTTCCACTCCCAGCCCCGGCTATTACGAGCAACGGAGCGTCTTCATGAATTACCGCTTCTCTCTGTTTAGGATTCAAATCTTCAAGCATATTACTCTACAGTTACACTCTTTGCTAAATTTCTTGGTTGATCCACATCTGTACCCTTTAATACAGCTATATAGTACGCAAATAATTGAAGAGGAATGGTAAGAAGTATTGTGGTAAGAAACGGATTATTTTGGGGAATATACAATATATCATCTGCTATCTTTTTAGCATCTTTATTCCCTTTTTCTGAAACGGCTATAATCCTTCCACCCCTTGTTTTCACCTCTTCAATATTATTCATTATCTTTTCATATACATGATTCTGGGTCAAGAGGGCAAATACAGGCATATTCTCGTCTATGAGAGCAATAGGCCCATGCTTTAATTCACCAGCTGGATATGCCTCAGCATGTATATATGATATCTCCTTTAACTTTAAAGCACCCTCTAACGCTATTGGATAATTTACCCCTCTTGCTATATATAGGAAATCCCTTTTTGTAAAATATTTCTTTGCTACCTCCTCAATATATTCATTTGCCATGAGGACTTCTTCAACCTGACCGGGTATCTTTATAAGCTCCTCTATTATAGTCTTTAAAGAATCTTCCTGGATTGCTTCTCTTTTATATCCAATATACATAGATAATAGATATAATGATACAATCTGGGTAGTAAACGCCTTTGTAGAAGCGACTCCTATTTCTGGTCCTGCATGTGTATATATAACACCATCAGATTCTCTAACCAGACTACTTTCCACTACATTGCATATAGATATTATTTTAGCTCCCTTCTCCTTTGCCTCCTTTACTGCAGCAATAGTATCTGCAGTCTCTCCGGATTGGCTTATAGCTATAACCAGTGTATCTTTATTTATAATAGGATCCCTGTAACGAAATTCCGACCCGATATCTACTTCAACCGGTATATCTCCAAAGGATTCTATAAAAAATTTACCCAATAATCCAGCATGCCATGATGTGCCACATCCAATAATAAACACTCTTTTTAATCTTTTGATCTCCTTCCTATTTAGGTTAATATCATTGAGGAATATTCTACCTTTTTCCTGGGATATCCTGCCCATTATTGTATCCGAAATCGCTCTTGGCTGCTCAAATATCTCCTTAAGCATAAAATGCTTATATCCACCCTTTTCTGCCATCAGAGGGTTCCAGTCAATTACCCTGTAATTCTTATCAATAGACCTATCATTAAGATCTATAAATTTAATCTTATTCTTTCTTATAATAGCTATCTCTCCATCATTAAGTGAGATTATTTTATTTGTATAGGGTAAGATAGCAGGAATATCAGAAGCTATAAAGTTTTCATCATTACCTATACCAACAATTAAAGGACTCCCAAACCTTGCTCCTATAACAGTATCGGGCATACCTTCATATATAACTCCTATAGCATATGAGCCCTTTAGCTCCCTTAAAGCCATAGGGACAGAATCCTCAAATCTATATCCCTTTTTTATAAATCTATATATGAGGTGCGGAATCACCTCACTATCTGTATCAGAACTGAACTTATGTCCCTCCTTTCTGAGCCTTTTCTTTAGTTCTATATAATTCTCAATTATTCCATTATGCACTACAACAATCCCTCTTGCTCTATGAGGATGGGCGTTCCTTTCAGAAGGTTTACCATGGGTTGCCCATCTTGTATGTCCAATTCCTGTATTACCATCTACATAATTTTCCTTTAGATGCCTTTCTAAATTTATAAGTTTTCCCGGGGATTTCAAAATATTGACAGAATTCTTTGAAATTACAGCTATACCAGCAGAATCATATCCCCTATATTCCAATCTCTTTAGTCCATCAATAAGAATAGAGGACGCTTCCCTCTTCCCAACATATCCTATTATTCCACACATCTATTTTTTCCTTTTTTTCCAGTTATCAATATTTGTTTGTCTACCCCTTGCAATAGCAAGTGCTCCCTTTGGAACATCCTTGGTTATTACTGATCCAGCTCCTATTACAGAATCTTCACCAACCTTCACCGGAGCTACAAATTGAGTATCACTACCAACAAAAGCTCTATCCCCAATAATTGTTGGATGTTTTTTAAATCCATCATAGTTACAGGTTATTGTCCCGGCACCTATATTAACATCCTCTCCTACCGTAGCATCTCCAAGGTATGATAGATGGGAAGCCTTCGACCCCTTTTTAATAATAGATTTTTTAACCTCAACAAAATTTCCAATCTTTACATTATCTTCAATTCTCGTTTCAGGTCTTAAATGGGAAAAGGGTCCTATTGAAACATTATTACCTATTACAGAATCAGTTATGACAGAGAAAGCCTTTATAACTGCATCATTTCCTATTATTGAATTATATATCCATGAACCACTCTCTATTATACATCTCTCACCAATTATCGTATTACCTCTAATATATGAATTAGGATAGACTATGCTATCTCTTTCTATCTTAACCATCCTTTCAATATACGTATTCTTTGGATCTATTATTGTAACCCCATTAATCATTAAACTATTATTTATTTCATCTCTCATTATTTCATTAACAATAGCGAGATCTATCCGGTTATTTATTCCAAGGATCTCATAGGAATTATCAGTTTTAAAAGTAGATACAAAATCCCCATTCTTTACAGCCAGTCTTACTATATCTGTAAGATAATACTCTCCCTGACTATTATCATTATTAATCATTCTCAAATAATTAAATAATATGTTAGAATTTATACAATATACCCCACTATTTACCTCCTTGATATTCTTATACTCTTCACTAAGATCTTTATCCTCTATAATCTCAGATACCCTGTTATTCTCTCTTATAATCCTCCCATATCCTTCAGGATTATCAAAGCTTGATGATAATATAGTTATATCTGCATTACATCTTTCATGATGTTCTATCATTGATAATATTGTATTGCTCTTAAGTAATGGAGCATCACCTGGAAGAATCAGTATTATTCCGTCAAACTCTTTCAATTCGTCATAGGTAGATAAAACAGCATCTCCTGTTCCAATCTGCTCCTTCTGGATTACAAATGTAACTTCCATATCTTTAAACCTCTCTTTTATCTCCTCAGATTTATGTCCAATTACCACTATTATCTTTTCAGACCCTATTCCTGTGGCTAAATCAACAGGATATTTAAGCATCGGGAAACCACATACTGGATGGAGAACCTTCGGGATTTCGGATTTCATCCTTTTCCCCTTCCCTGCTGCAAGAATAATAGATGCAAGCTTCATGATAATATATTATATAAGATTTTTATGGATAGTAAAAGAAATAAATCAATTCCACATTTTGATTTAAAATTTACAAAGGCTTATATACTATGTTATTATAAGAATTCGAAGGTTAGTGGTAATATCATCGGAAAAGGCAAGAGCGCTCCGCTTCCTCCCGATTGTAATCGGGGGCGCAATAATAACCTTTTTATATCAGAATTTTATTCAAAATATACAGGGTTTCACAGATCTATGAAACCCTGTATCAAAAAACAAAGATCATATCTTTTTTATTAATAAAATACAGAGATGGTCCTATTTCTTAAACCTCAATGAGGTGGCTATGTCCAAATCCCATCTCATAATTAAGAACTGAAATAACCTTGGGAGTGAGTTTTACCACTACCATAGGCTCATCAGGCTCCGGCATCTTTGCTAAGAATGGAAATTTCTTTACAAGACAATTCATACCCTTTTTAATTTCATCGGGATCTGTAAGAATTTCAGCAGTAGCTGCCATAGAAAGCCCTTTAATCTTATTCCAATCTTCATAATCTCTATCAATTGTTAAAGATACTTTATTGGAATTCTTAATATTCTTTACTTTTTGACTATTCTGTGCAGTACTAAAATAGATAGTAAGACCATCATTTGCATATGTAACGGTATTAGCCTGGGGATATCCATCATCCCGTAAGGTAGCCAAGGTCAAAATATTATGATTTTTCATTAAATCAAGTACAAAATTCTCCATCTTTTTCTCCATATCTCTCCTCCTTTTATCTAAATTTCCTGAACAATTATAAAAATCTATTCTATTGTAATTAATTAAATATTCACAGGGCTGAATCCAAACAACCGATTCAACTCCTGTATACTAAAATGTTCAGACTAAATTTAAATTATACTACTTTAATTCTTTATGTCAACATACTATTTTCCGATAAGATAAATCCACGTGTTATTATTATACCTTATTCCATAACCAGGGTCAAAATTTACTATCACCTCGTCTTTACCATTCCCATCCATATCCCCGGTTGTTATAATCCTGAAGTAGACTTTATAATAGGCTGACAGGTTTCCATCAAGCTTTGAGACAAATACATCAACATTACCATTATAAATCTTATCATATGCCCCCGGGGTTGTCGGAAAGTATATTGAAGAAGTCCACCCTGTCACATAGACATTCCCGGCAGAATCAAGGGCAAGGGCATAGGCAATCTCATTACCACTTCCACCTAAAAAGGTTGAGGCAAGGAGGGGGTCTATTACAAGGGTCTTTGCTCTGTCATAGTTTGATAGGGCAAAGGTGTAGGTGTTTTCCTTTACAGTGTAGGAGACTTCTATCCTCTTTTCTGGCTCATCAAGATAATAGGCTACAGGCCTTGTGAACCTGACATCCCCGAGGTCTGTCTCTGCCACAAGTCCCCCTGTCTTTTGGTCTACTCTTAATGCCTTTGCCCCTCTTACTTCAAGGGCTATCTTATCAGGATTTGCCCCGGGTCTCACATAAAATAGCTTCTCCACATTATTCCCATACGCCTTGAGCCTCAGGCTTATCCCTTCATATATACCTCTCCCAGCCCTATGGTGTTATAGGTGGGAATACCGCTCCTCCACTTCTTCGGATCTCTGCCCCTGAAATAACTCACCTCTGTCTCTGCTCTCTCCTCCCCCTTTACCTCCACCACCTTTGCCCCCACAAAACTCTCCCTTATCACCGCAACACCTGTTATCTGCCTGCCTATTGAACCCCTCCTATTCACATCCTGATCTGCTGAAGTCCTCTCCTTTTGCTCTATCTTCGGCAGGCTATATACAAGCTCTCCCTGTCTGGTTATATAGAGTGTCCCTCCAAAGGTCTTTGCATAAAAACTCACCTCCTCTGATACCTGCCCCCGGTTCTCAATGAAGGGCATCCTGAGACCTGAGAGCTTTGCACTTATCTCCTTCCGGTCTAATGGGGTTGAGGCACTTGTAAAAGGGAGTATACATATACTTAAAAGGGTAAAAACAAAAGAGAAGAGAAAAATTAGATAATTACCCATACAGTGCCTTTTTAAACCTTTTCTCTTTACCATAATCCACCTCCTGATAAATTATTAAAAAGCAAAATCCCTGTCTTGCAATGTAAGATATCACCTTTCCTCTCTTTTCCCCGTTTAAACCTCAATCATGAAGCTTTGACCATGTATTATTATTGTATCTCACCATTATCCCAAAACCAGAGCCAAAGTTTATTATTACTTCATCCTTCCCATTTCCATCGGCATCCCCGGTTACCATCCATTGAGGGCTTAGGATGATAAGACTCCCCCAGCTAATATTGTTATCCCTTACCCATATTCCATCTGAACCAAAGTCTATTATTACCTCATCCTTACCATTACCATCTAAATCTCCGGTTACCATAGAATCAGGGCTGAGTTTATGAAGCTTAAACCAATAGCTGTCATTATATCTTATCCATATACCATAACCAGAACCAAAGTCTATTATCACCTCGTCCTTCCCATTCCCATCTAAATCCCCGGTTACCATAACTCTATCAAATGACCCGGCACGGACCGGCCAGACATAGCCTTTTTTGTAATTCTTTCTGTACGAATACTCGCCACCATCCCACATAGGAACGCCCCATGCGTGATCTGAGCCAGAGCCTGCAAGAGTAGTAGACGACCAGTAGAACCACGACAACTGCACATTGCTAAATCCCTGAGTGCTAAGCCATATGGCTGGATTATCCTTTCCATAATTTATAAGGCTCCTTAACTCCTTCCTGTTTGGAAGGCGCCAGTCGCTGTAGCCAAGATAATTCTTTGTATTCAGACATTTTACATAATCAAGAGCTTCCTGCCACGATAAATTGGACGATTTACACGGCGAACCGACTCGGGGGCTACTATTCTTACTCCACATTAATCCTGTAAGATCATCTGTTACTGTTCCATCTCCATTGTCTATAAACCTCGGAGAAGGCCAAAAAACGCCTCTTTGCTGGTCTCCGTCATCTCCTGAATAATAGCTTGTGGTCTGCCCCGTCCTCCAGAGTTGAGCACGCTGGGAAGCAGGGGGTATAGAGCGCACCGGCCATACATAATTATCAACAGTTTTACTGTCCACACGCACGCCGCCGGCCCACATATTTAGGATCCAGGCGCCCTCCGTCCTGCCGGCATAGGTAGTAGAAGACCAGTAATAATCCCATTGCACATTATCGAAACCCTGCATGTTCAGGTAATAGGCTGTATTCGGCTTCTCTGCATTTATCAGGCTTTCCAGTTCATTCACATTGGGAAGTCGCCAGTTGCTGTAGCCTGCACCACAATTGGAGTATGTCCCTGCATTTATGCCCGCCACAAAATCAAGGGCATGCTGCCATGTTACCTGTCCGTCACCTGCTGTAATGTCATTGTCAAACCCTGGATACCGGCTATGGATACAGTTGGCATCCACGAGCCACATAAGCCCTGTAAGGTAATCAGTAATTGTACCATCATCATTATATATAAACCTTAAGCTTGGCCAGGGAACTCCTGCCTGGATGTCACCATCCTGACCTGTGTTGGGACAGGCAATTACATTTCCAAGCATATCAAAACATTTAGTCTGGCCCGTTTTTGGAAGATCAACCGTCCCTGCCCATGCCATGCCTACCATTATCGCTATAGACAAAATTGCCATTACAAAAACCTTTCCTTTAACTTTGAACATAACAAAATTCTCCTTTCAAAAAAATTTAATTACCGGATTCTCAAAATAACTATTACCATATATCAATCCAAAATAGAGAGCTTTTTGTAAATTCCAGAATTTCTCTTTCTTTCCTCTTTTCAAAAGATTTAACCTCTTTTTAATATAAAAATAACATAGTTTTCTTGTCAAGAAAAAACAGTGTTTTCTTTCTGGAAATGTTCATACACATGGTGACACAGTTAAGTTAGTAAAGATTAAGGTAATGTTTTTACCTCACCCTTATAAGGTGGACCTGTTTCACTCTTATATGGTTCAAAATAGGGTAATTCCTTCTCTTCCCCTTCATAGGGAGGTCCGGTCTCATTCTCATATGGCTCAAAGGGAGGTAACTCCTTCTCTTCCCCTTCATAGAGAGGTCCGGTCTCACTCTCATATGGTTCAAAAGAAGAGATATCTACCGCCCCTTTATTGGAAGATGCACTATCCTCTCCTTTTATGCTTATATTGCTCCCCTTCGTAATCTTAAAAATCCTCTTTATTCCATAAGCCTCGATCAATATCCCATCTCTCATAATCTTCACAATTCTCCCAATACCATAAATCTTATCCCCTACCTTATAAACTCCTTTTTTACCGCTTCCCTCATCTTCAATAATAGCATAGGAATCAATACCCTCACCGACCACTGTCCCTGTGAGCTTAAGAGTGCTCTCTTTTAATACTTCTCTAACATCCTTTTTATCAATAGAGAACTCCTTTCTGGATATATCATCTCCTTTAACCTCAATACCGGAGCTAATATATATCAATAAAATTATAATAAATATAATCCTACCTTTATTCATTCCGCACCTCCTGTTCACCTCCTGTTAATGAAGTCTCTTCCTTCCGAGTCCAGAAATTTAAAATCTATTAAAAGATTATCAAATAAGTCCATGTTTATTTATAAGTCTCTCTGCATTCTTGAATAGAATCTTCTCTATAGTTGAATCTTTTAAAGGCAAAGAGAGAATCACTTTAAGATTCTCTTTTATCCCTTTAGGAATACTTGGCCAATCACTACCAAAAAGAACTTTATCCGAAATCTCTTCCAGATCTGGAAAATATTTTAAAAGGTTTATCGGAGGTAATCCAGATATATCTATATATATATTATCATGTAATTTTGCCATGAGAAATGCTTTATTGTAATATATTCCCCTTCCTCCATGAGCCATTATAATCGTAAGATCTGGAAAATCAATAGCTAAGTCCTCTAAATATATGGGATCGCAGTATTTAAGCTTCATATTAGGAAATATGGATGAACCTATATGAAACATTACCGGAATATTTAATTCTTCTGCTTTTCTATACAATGGATATAAATACTCCTCATTAGGGAAAAAACCTGTGGGGGGATGGAGCTTTAATCCCTTAAAATTCATATCTTTAACAAATCTCTCAAGAACATCTTCTCCCCTTCTTCCAGACATATTTATTGCCCATGGTTCTATAGAAAGGAATGGAATTAACATATCATAACCTTTACAGAACTTATATAAAAACTCATTTGATACCTCATTAAGAGGAATTAAATCATGATAGGACATGAGAAAGACAGCGTATTTTATACCTTCTCCTTTAAGATAATTACACAGATTAGATGCACTGGATACTATACTTATATTATTGAATAGAAAAGGATTAAGGTTCTCAAAAGTTGGTCTTATATCTTCAGAAAGCCATTCTATATTTATAAGGTGAAGATGAAAGTCTATTGCCTCCAACAAGGCTTAATCCTCTTTTCTATTTAAACCTTTAAGTATAGTTTCAGGATTAACTGGCAACTCCTTTATCCTTATACCTGTTGCATCAGAAATAGCATTGGTTATTGCTGGAATAGTAGCAACCTGCGTTCCTTCTCCAGCTTCCTTAGCTCCATATGGCCCAAGAGGATCATTGGATACTATATGAATAGAATCTATATTAGGAATCTCCATAGCTGTAGGAAGTTTATAGTTAAGAAAGGTAGGATTTAAAGTAGCACCATCTTCCCTTATAAATTCTTCTGTAATAGCCTGACCCATACCACATATCACAGAACCCTCAAGCTGTCCTTCAAGAGCCATTGGATTTATAGACCTACCTGAATCATGGGATGTCACAAAATTTAGCACCTTAACTACCCCCGTTTCTCTATCAACCTCAACCTCTGCAGCCTGGCTTGAAAAGGAATAGGCAGCAGAAATATCTCCATCTTCCTTAAGAAGTGTAGTAGGTTCCTTAGCTGGTGGCTGATAAAATCCCCTTCCAATAACAGGCATGGGTTTATCCGCATATTGCACTAATTTCAAAGCCTCTACAAACGATACACCCTTTTCTGGACTTCCTTTAATATATATCCTTCCATTTCTTGTCTCAAGGTCATCAATATTTGCTTCAAGTTTCTCTGAAACCACTTCAAATATTTTCCTTTTTGCAGCCTTAGCAGCCTCCTTTACAGCATTCCCAGCTCTAAATGTTACACCACTTCCAAATGTCCCGGGATCGAGTGGTGTAAGCTCTGTATCAGCAGATGTAACTCTTATATCTTCATAATTAACCCCCAGCTCCTCTGCGCATATCTGAGCGAGAACACTATCTGACCCCTGACCTATATCTGAAGCCCCTGTGAGAAGAGTGACAGACCCATCTCTTCCTATCTTTACAATGGCAGCAGAGCCTATATGCATCATATTGCTGACCCCTGATGGGAAGGCAGAGCATCCAAGACCTACTCCTCTACTTATATCTTTCTGTCTTCCTCTCTTCTCTTTCCATCTTATAGATTCTGCAGCTTTTATTAAAGAATCCGAAAATCCACAGCTCCTTATAGTCATCTTTGCAGGATGAGGCTCTCCTGCTTTAATTGCATTCTTAAGCCTTATATCAAGAGGATCAATACCTATCTCTTCTGCTATAATATCCAATTGAGTCTCTGAGGCAAATCTTATCTGAGGGATACCATGTCCCCTCATAGCGCCCCCCACAGGTTTATTTGTATAAACATGATAGCCTTCAAATACTAAATTTTGAATCTTATATGGAATCATAGCAAAAAACGCGGAGAGAAGTATAATAAGGGGAGCTGTGCTATTATATGCACCACCATCAGCTATTATCCTGTAATGTTGAGCGATAACAGTCCCATCCTTCTTCACTCCTGTCTTTACATATATTATCATAGGATGCCTTTGTCTTGTGCATGTTAGAGACTCTTCTCTCGTATATGTTATCTTGACAGGCTGGCCTGTTTTCATAGATAGATAACATACTGCAAAATCCTTTGTAAACATATCAACTTTACCACCAAACCCACCTCCAACCTTGGGCTTTATCACTCTTATTTTATTTTCTGGAATATTTAATGTAGTAGATAAATTCCTCCTAAGAAAGTAAGGAATCTGAGTTGAAGACCAGATGGTTATCTTTCCAGAAGAGCTTTCATAATATGCCATAGCAGTATGAGGCTCCATTGGGGCATGCCCAACAGCCTGACTATAAAATTTATCCTCTCTTACATAATCCGAATTTTTAAAACCTTCGTCTATATTACCAAACTCCTTCCATATCGTTGCACTTATATTATTTTTAAGCCCCTCATGTATTCTTGGGGCAGTATCTTTCATAGACTCTTCGGGGTTGAAAACAGGGGGAAGGATTTCATAATCTACCCTTATAAGCTCAATTGCTTCTTCAGCTGTATCTTCATCCACCGCTGCCACCGCTGCTACCTCATCTCCAATATATCTTACCTTATCTATAGCAAGTGCGTATTCATCCTGAGCCTTTGGGACAATTCCATACTTTTTGTTGGGTATATCTTTACCGGTAATTATAGCTTTCACACCCTTAAGCTTTTTAGCCTTACTGATGTCAATATTTAAAATCTTTGCATGGGGATAGGGACTCCTCAATATCTTCCCGCAAAGGGTCATGGGAAGATTAAGATCATCAGTATATTTTGCCTTACCAGTAACCTTTTCCCATGCATCAATCATTGGAAGTGCTTTACCTACAATAGAGAATTTATTCATAATGCCTCCTTTTAACCTCCTGCTAAAGGACGAATTACCATAAATGATATATCGTCACCATCATTAAGATTTTCATTAATATTAGCAACTTTTCTACCATTTACTATAATATTAACATAGGGATGAAGATTACCTCTATTATTAAAAATAACCTTTTTAAAATGTCCATCCGTTTTATTATCTATAAATTCTATAAGATCTGAAATTCTTCTATCTATTTTTATATCTGTAAAACCTTTTTCTTTTATGCCCGAAGGACCCATATATAATTTTACATTTACAGATATCATTCCCTTATTCCTTCATAAAGTATTGACTCACTTTGAGGATATACTCCACTGGATAATATTGAATATCTGAGTGAAAAAACTCCTATTAAAAAAGATATTCCCGTAAAAATAAGTATTATATAGGACATCCCACCTTTAATAATGGATATAAACAATAATCCTAAAGGTAAGAAGAGGCCTATTATTAGTGATCCAAAAATAAACAGTCCATTACCCATCAATAGTTTAACAGATGCCTTTGATTCTCTTCTGTAAGAAAAGGCAATATATAAATGAGTATATATAATAACTATATTCGCTATTACAAAAATAAATATTAATTTGGATAAAAATTCCGTAATATTAGGAGAATATATCCAAGAAAGAGCTAAAGCAATAACCCCTCCCCCTGTAAGGGAATTTATAAAGAGAAGTATCGGTAATGTCCCTATATTCCAAAAGGGGATCCCCTTTGATGATAATAAAAGGAGCCCATGATAATATGCGACTAATATAGAAAAAATCAATCCTATATATCCAAATACTCTATTAAATGAAATAGCATATATAATGGCTGAGATTATAAAAATAATACTTATTATAGCCCCCCTACTGCTCCAAGAGTTTTCAGGTTTTAAGAATACCTTTATAACTTTTTCTCTTCTTCCAATTTCTATCCACAAACATATCATTCCTAAGGCTACAAGTAATGGACCCAATAAGATAAAAAATCTTGGAATATTTTTTATAAAAAAAGAGAATTGAAAAAGTCCAGCTCCTATTCCTCCAAGGAATAAGTCTATAGCTACCCATCCCTTCCACATATCCTGTATTTTTAATCCTCTTTCCATTCTTCGACCCCCTTTAAGGTAAAATATAGAAGACTTTAGGATTTGTTCCAAGCTCTTTAAGAAGGCTTATGCAAGACCTCTTATTCAAGGTTTGAAAAACTTCACTATCTACATCATCGAGGTCCCCAAATATCCTCGCCTTTGTCATGCAAGTCTGGACACATGATGGCTCTGCCCCATTCTTTATTCTATCAACACAGAAATCGCATTTTTCTACAACTCCTACACTATGTTTTTTCTTTTTAATTCTCTCATAGGGAGTCTCTATCCCTTCAAAATATGAAATCTCTTTTTTTCTAAAATAGCGAGCTTTATATGGACATGCTAAGATACATGATTTACATCCTATACACTTATCATAATCCACCAAAACAACTGAATTTTCATCCTTATATGTAGCCCCGGTAGGACATACTGTAAGACAGGATGGTTCTTCACAATGCATACATAACAGAGGTAAAAAAACTCTTTTGACGTTTGGATATTCTCCTATCTCTCTATCTTCCACCCAGCACCATTTAATGCCAGGGTCGGTCCCATTCTCGCCTCTACATGCAATTGTACAGGCATTACATCCTACACATCTTTTTAGATTTATTACCATTCCATATTTTGCCATATCAATACCTCCTATAACTTTTCATTATATCTTTGAAAGTTTAACCCTAACGCAGAGATCTATGTTACAGGATACATAATCTGTATGTTCAAGGTCTATCGGAATAAGCCTATTATAATCTACTCCCTTCCCAGAAGCTACCCAGCTTCCATAAGAACCAGCAATTCCTATTGCTTCCGGATATATAAAATCTGTTATAACAGCCCTCCCCTTCACACCTCCCCATTTAGATTCAACAGAGACAATGTCATTATCCTTTATTCCCCTCTTTTTAGCAACCTCCCTATGAATCATTATCTTATAGGCATAGGGGTCATCTTCAGCAACTTCCTCAAGCCAGGCATTATTCTGTGTCGCAGCAAAGGTATGATATACAGTCTTGTAATTTACTGCAAAGAGATTATATTCCCCATCTGGTTCATAAGCAGGACATGGCTTCCAATCAACCAGAGGAGTATAATCTGAAATATCCCAGTCAATTCCACATTCCTTGGTTACTTTATCAACCTCTTCGCCGACTCTCCTAAGGTATTCAAAGTATATCTGAATCTTTGCCTTTCCAAAGGGCATATATATATCGCTAACCTTCTTGGGTATAGTAATAAGTCCATGTTCCTTAAACCATTCAAGCCCATGCTCCTCCCCAAACATACTCTTTGCCTGTCTATCAACAATCTCCTCCCAGCTATACTTCTTACTCGGATCAAGTTTATATTGCTCTTTGAGAGGTATCTTTGTCCCAGAAAATGAAGCTTCATTGAATATTGCATAATAGTCAGATAAAAATCCAACTCTCTCTGCAATCTCAAATAGAGTCTCAACAGCAGGGCGAACACCCTCTGGTGGATCAACAACAGGTTTTCTTAATTGCCATGTATGGGGATTATCAAGCCCTACCGGAACCCATGCAGTATGAACATTTGGAAATGGATCAAGTCTCTCTAAGTATGATGTATCCGGGAATATAATATCTGCAAACTCCGCAGTCTCATCTATCCATAGAGAAATAGACATCTGAAATGGTATCTTTTTTAACGCATCTGCTACCATCTCTGGATTGCCTGTGTTCTTCATAGCATTACAATAATAATGAATTAAAATTTCAGGCTTGTAGGAAAATTTATATTTTTCAGGATTTCTAATTGTTTCAACAAAAATATGGGATGTCTCACAGGCTATGGGGAATAGCTCCTCAAGGATATAAGACTGAGGAGGTCTTACCTGCCTCGCTGGATAGGGATGAGGAAGGGTAACATACCCTGGAACAATTAGCCCATCTTCCCCAATCTGAGGAGACCAGAATGGACCCGCGGGACTCGAACCAAGACACCCTCCAGGAACATCTATGGCTCCGACTATAACATTAAGCAACTCAATGGCTAATGATGTATGTAAAGCATGTTTATGCCCCTGAGCCCCCTTAAAGTATAGGACAGATGCAGGCCTATAGGGAAGTTTTTTTCCTCTAATATCAATATTACTACCTATCCTCGCAGCCTCCCCAAATTCCTTTGCGATTCTTCTTATCTTCTCCCTTGGAATAGCCGTTATCTCTGAAACTTTATCTTCTGTATACCCCTTCACATGCTCCTTAATTAACTGAAAAGCCGGTACCCCCTCCTCTCCATATACATCATAACTCCCCTCAATAGCCAGATCTCCTATATCCTCTCTATCGTGAGTCTTTGGAGAACCATCCTTCAAATCCCATACAAGAGGTTTCCCACTCTCCTTATCTCTTATATAATATCCATCCTTATTTATAAGATAGGTTCCATTAGTATGATTTTTAATAAATTCCCTATCATATATACCAAATTCATTTATAAGAAGATTTATCATACATAGAGCAAGAGCTCCATCTGTCCCGGGCCTTATCGGAAGCCATTCATCTGCCTTGGATGCTGTCTTTGTGCCTACTGGATCAACCACTACAAGCTTCATTCCCCTCTCCCTTGCATCAGCAAGCCTGGATGCATAATTAGGAAGGCAATATAATGCCTCATGGGCAAATTGAGTTCCCATAAGAATAAGATAGTTACAATAATCCAGATCAGGGACAGTAACAAAGGATCCATGAATAAGAGCAGATGCCTGATGCTGTCCACCACCACATGTTACCCCCGCCCCTCCAGCAAAATAGTTTGGGGTCCTTAGCGCAAAAAACCATGGAACAAGAAATCCTGTGGAAAAAAGATGGTGATCAAGGCATAAAAATACTATCTTCCTTGGATCATCTTCATATACCTCCTTTATCCTATCAACAACTATGTCCATCGCCTCCTCCCACGTTATCTCTATCCACTTTGGATCCACTCCAATTCCCTTTTCAGGGTTTCCCCTTTTTAAAGGCTTCATTACCCTCTTGGGATTATAATGGGTCATTAACCCAGCTTGCCCCTTTGGACATATTTTACCCCAGTTTATAGGGCTATTAGGATTTCCTTCAATTTTTGTAACAACCCCATCTTCAACCTTAACTCTTATTCCACATCCTGTAAAACACATCCTGCATACTGTATCAACCCATTTCTCTCCCATCTTACTCCTCCTTTTTTGTTTTCCTTAGCTTTTCTGTGGCTTCATAATCTGCTCTGAGAGTTACAGGATCTATAATAACTCCATAGTCTTCCTTTGCCTTTTCTATAGAAACAAATCCATTTTTAACATCATACTCCACCTTCTCTATCTCTCTTTCTAATGGGTTTCCAACTCCTCCACCACCCTGACCTATTGATTCAATTACACATTGAGGATCTGTCCTTATAAGATGCATACCTCCAGAATGTTGCTCTGTCTTACCACCCCTGGTAACATATAACTTACATATCGGAGCATCCTTACCTCCAAGATGCCCCCTTGCCTCTAATCCTGGAACGCAACAATCATATTCAAGATGGTTAAACCCAGGGATATCTGCTATATGTCTCATTCTCCAGTGAGTTCCGACTCCTCCCCTAAAGCGACCAGCTCCTCCAGAGTCTGTAACAAATTCACATTTTTCTACAATCCATGGTGAAAGGAACTCTATAAACTCTATAGGAGCTTTCGTAGCACTTCCAGCAAATCCACAGAACCCTATAGCAGGCCACCCATCATATCCCCATGTCGCCCCACTCCCTCCATCAGAATTGAATATTGGCATAATATAATATCTGTTACCCTTTCCTTTTCTTGTATCAAATCCGCTTACTATGGATGTCTGATGCCTTCCCCATATAGCAGCAGTATCCATAGGAGAGGCTTGTTGTAGAGCTCTTTGAACCGCTTCATATATAACCTCTCCAAGGGTTATAGTACAGGCAGCCACAGTGGCTGGATATTTAGGATTAACTGCGGTTCCCTCAGGAATAATAAGCTTGACAGGTCGATAGGCCCCCTCTACATGATCTATTAATGGATCAACCGTATGAAATATGGCATTAAATGTATATCCTTCTGTATTTACATAGGGACTATTTATAAAATACACCTGCTTATCTGTATTTGAAAAATCTATTATCATATCATCCCCATCAATTGTTAATTCAACCCTAACATAAACAGGGCCAGATGATGGTCTATGTGTCCCTTCATCCTGCTTCCCATCATGGGAGGCATAGGATTCAGCACAATATTTACCATCATACATCTTTTTAATCTCTTTTCTCATTGCTCTTTCAGCAGAGTTATGAAGCTCTATTATAGCATCTCTATACATATCTATACCATATTTATTTAGAAGCTCTAAAATACTCTTTTTGGCAGATTGTAAACAGCTATACTGAGCCATAAGATCCACCCTCACAAGGTCTCCATCTCTTACATTTGAAAGAATTAAATTAAATACATCTTTCCTCTCTTCCCCTCTTTCAAATATCTTGATAGGGGTTATTATAAGACCTTCTCCATGAATATCATAGGCTCCTGGAATAAATCCCATAGTTGGTAATGCTGCCCCGATATCATGTTGATGTCCTCTTGTATATGCCCACGAGATAATCTCATCCCTATAAAAAATAGGCTCTATCATTGATACATCTGATAGATGCCCTCCACCATGATATACGTAAGGATAATTTATAAGAAATGTATCTCCTGGATTTATATCTATTTTAAAATCTTCTCTATATGTCTTTATAACACTCTTTAAAGCATGTCTCGAACCCCCTATGTGGGGCGGAAGATATTCCACTTGGGCTACCAATCCTCCATCCCAGTCATATATTCCAGCTGTTGAATCATGTAATTCTCCTATTGTGGGAGCCTGAGCACATTTTTCTAATATCTTTCCCATCTCCCTTGTAATGCTTGTTAATCTATTTTTAATTACTGCTAAAGTTAAAGGGTCAATCATGCTACACCTCCTATATAGCTTCCAAATTTATCTATTTCAAATTTGTACCCCGGTGGGACCAATAAAGTAGTAGCTATTTCCTCTATAATTGCAGGACCTTTAACTACGTGGCCATTTTTTAGCCTCTCACCATTATATACATCCACTTCTGAAAAATCCGAATATTCCTTAAGATATACTTTTCTTCTACCCTTTAGTGCTGATTTAATATCTTCTCTTGTAAATTCCATTTCTTCAAGCTTTGGTTTCGGAGTCCTTCCCAGGGCAACTACTCTCAAGTTCAACATCTCTATTGGGCGATGTGGAGCAGAATATGTGTATAAAGCTGCATGTTTAACATGAAATTCCTCAGGCAATTTTTTAAATAATATCTCTTCATTTATATCCTCCTCAGGAATAATCACCTCAACCTCATGAAACTGTCCTATATACCTCATATCCGCAGATATTATAAAATACATATCCTCCTTTCTCACTCCCTCCTTTTCTAAATAGGATATCCCTTCCTTTTTCATCCTTTCCAGGAATCCTTTGACCTCATCAAAATTCCATTTATGTTGAGGAACCCAATAGGATTGAACAAAATCATGTCTTATATCCGCATTTAGCATTCCAAAGGCGCAGAATTGAGGGGCTATCTTTGGAATGATAACCTTATTAATATTCATCTCTCCTGCAACCCTTGCAACATGAGTGCCACCAGCTCCTCCTCCGACAACTATGACAAAATCTCTCGGATCATATCCCCTTTCTACTGAAATAGAAGAGAGAGCCCCAACCATTGCATGATTTGCCAGTTCATGTATAGAATATGCTGTTTTATATATATCCATATCGAGTGGCTTAGCTATCTTCTTCATAGCTCTCTCCGCAGCCTCTGCATTTAATCTAATCTCACCACCTAAAAAATAATCTGGTGATAAATAACCTAAGAGAAGATTAGCATCTGTTACTGTAGGATATTCTCCACCCAACCCATAACATGCAGGACCAGGGTATGCTCCTGCACTCCTTGGTCCCACTCTTAGAATACCTGCAGGGTCAATCCATGCGATACTTCCTCCCCCCGCACCAACTGAATGGACATCTACCATCTTTATAGCACATCTATGACCTGTTACTCCTCTTGTTCCAGCAACCCAGCTCTCTGTGGTGGAAGGAATTATATTATCCTTTATTAAACAGACATCAAGGCTTGTTCCTCCCATATCAAAAGTTACAATATCCTTAGACCCTGCAATATTTCCAAAATATATACCTGCTGGGGGACCGCTTGCAGGACCGGATCCAATAGTTATCACAGCTTTCAATATCGCTGTCTCAATACTCTGTACTCCCCCTACAGTCTGAACTCCTCCTGCAGATGTCTGTATTAGAAATTCTCCCCTAAATCCCATTTCATTAAGGCTTTTATTCAATTCTTCTAAATATTTTCTTACTATTGGTCCTACATATGCACTTATAACAGTAGTACTAAATCTCTCAAACTCTCTTATTATAGGAATAATTTCAGATGATGTAGTAACATAAACCTCTGGATATTCATCTTTTACAATCTCCTTTGCTCTTCTTTCATGATCGGGATATAGGAAAGACCACAGAAAACAGATTGCTATAGACTCAACCCCTTCATCTTTAAAGAAACTTGCCGCATTTCTTACCGCATCCTCATTTAGAGGTATAAGCTCATTCCCCTCCCAATCATAGCGTTCTGGTACACCAATCCGTAAGTATCTTGGAACCAGCATCATGGGACACTCAATTTTATTATTAAAGGGTGCCCACCTTATACCCCTCCTCATTTCTATAATATCTCTAAAGTTCTCGGTGGTTATCATCCCGGTTTTTGCCCCACTTCCAGTTATAATAGCATTCGTGCTTATGGTTGTTCCATGAACAATGCGGTTTGTCTGAGATACTAACTCATACACATCTTTATTTAAAATCTTTGATAACTTTTCTAATAACAGGATTACTCCCCTCGCTAAATTATCTGGAGTATTTAAAACCTTCGCATTAATTACTTTCCCTTTCTCATCTATAAGAACTCCATCTGTAAATGTCCCTCCAATATCTATACCTATTGAGTACATCTTTCCCCTCCTTCTTTAATTATATTTAAAACCCTTTCAGGAGTAAGCGGTATCCTTGTAACTTTCACTCCAAAAGGCTTTAAGGCATCCTCCACAGCGTTTGCTATATTTACTGGAGAAGAAGTTGCCCCTCCTTCTCCCATTCCTTTACTTCCAAGAGGAGTAAAGGGAGATGGGCTTTCAAGGTGGGAAACTTCAATATCTATAAGCTCTGTAGCCTTAGGAACTATATAATCACCAAATAGTGGATTTAACATCTGACCATTTTCATCATATAGATACTCTTCCCATAATCCCCCACCTATTCCATGTGCAACTCCTCCATGAACCTGACCCTCAACAATGGTAGGGTTTATTACAAATCCACAGTCATGAACTACTACATACCTTAATAATTTAATATCACCTGTCTTAGGGTCAACCTCTACAATGGATATATGAACACCATTGGAGTAAGTTGACGCTAAATTCACTCTGTTTTGATCATCCACCATATTCATGGTTGGGAATTGATGGAAATGATTAACATTTAAACCCGGCTCTATATCTTCAGGTAATAATAGGGTATGGCTATTTGCTATAAAGGCAATCTCATTAATCGGAATACCCTTTTCTGGAGAACCCTTTACATACACCATCCCATCTCCTAATTCTATATCATCAATGGCTGCCTCAAGTTTATGCGAAGCAATCCTTTTAATCTTTTCTTTAAGTTTTCTTGCTGCTCCAACAACAGCACTTGCTCCTATTGCTGCAAATCTACTGGCATAAGTTCCTGATTGAACAGTATGAGGGCGGGTAGCAGAATCGAAGCCAGGAAGATATATAATATTTTCAGGATCGATACCAAGCTCATCAGCTACTATTTGAGGAACAACAGTCTCATGACTTGTTCCAGGGCTTGGAGCTCCAAAGGCAATAGTAACCTGGCCAAAGGCATCCATACTTATTCCACAGGCTTCTGTTTGTCCACTCCCAAAATATAGAGACCTCTCATCCATAAATTGAAACTCTGCCATATTGGATGCCGCAGACTCAACCTCTGAAGTTATTCCTATCCCTATATATTTCCCCTCTTTTAATAATTCTTTCTGTTTTTTCCTGAATCCTTCGTAATCTATTAGCTCTAAAGCCTTTTTTAAAGTTAAAGGGTAATTACCACTATCATATAGACTCCCGCTTGGAGTTAGATAGGGCATTTCATCAGGTTGAATGAAGTTTTTATACCTTATTTCAGTAATATCAATATTCAATTTTTTTGCAATTATATCCATCATTCTTTCCAGTACAAAATGAACTGGCTGTCTTCCATATCCTCTGTTCGGCCCAGATGGAGACTTATTAGTGAAAACAGCATATATATCAACAGCTACATTCTTAATCCTATAGGTCCCTACCCAACTTATATGAAAGGTAAGAGCAGCCCCAAGTGGTTCTGGAGCCCTGAAATAAGCCCCAAAATTATCTATATGCTTAACCTTTAATCCAAGTATATGCCCATCGTTCTTTACAGCAAACTCTACATCAAATATTCTATCACTCCCATGACATGAGGTAGTATTATGCTCAATCCTATCTTCTATATATTTAACCGGTCTTCCTCCGGTTTTCATAGCCATTAGACCTATTAACGTAGTAAAGGGAAATGTAGCAACTTTATTCCCGAATCCTCCTCCTATATCATTAACTATAAGCCTTACTTTATTTAATGGAAGGCGTAAAGCAACAGCTATAGCCGGCCTCATCATTCCAGGATTCTGTTCTCCTGCCCAGATGGTCAATTTGTTCTCTATGGGTTCATATTTAGCTGCACATCCATAGGTTTCTGTTGGAGTTGAAGAAAATCTTGGGAATATAAGCCTTTCTTTAAATATATAATCAGCTTCTTTGAAAGCAGCATCTACATCACCATATCTATATTCCCTATGCCATCCTATATTGTTTCCAACTCCATCATGAAGTACAGGAGCTCCTTCCTTCATAGCCTCCTCAGCATCAACAACAGCAGGAAGAGGCTCATATTCCACATCTATTAGTTCTATCGCATCCTCTGCAGTATATCTATCAATAGCAGCAACAGCAGCTACCGGTTCCCCCTTATATCTAATCCTATCAACAGCCATACAATAGTAAGGAGCATTGACTGGAACTGCTGTTGGGAATGGTTCTGTCCTCTTCACCACCTCATCCCCTGTGAGGACAGCAAAAACCCCTTTTTTATTTTCTAACTTACTTGTATCTATCTTTTTAATCTTTGCATGGGCATAGGGGCTTCTTAAAATAGCCATATGAAGCATTCCTATCATATTAAAATCCCCTATAAAATTCCCCTTCCCGGTTAAGAACCTTAAATCCTCCCTTCTTTTCATCGAAGTTCCAATCCATTTCCTTTCCATAATTCCTCCATTTTCTTAAATTTAAAATATCTATCTACGATTTTACAAAATATCTCCTTTCCTTTTAATCAGCTCAGTAATTTTGCAACTATATAGCCTGATGCACCATTTATTCCTCCACCTGGATATGTTGATGCTCCGGTCATATATAGGTCCTTTATTGGGGTTTTATAATTTGAAAATCCAGGAAATGGTCTAAATATGTAATTCTGGTCCAAATGATGACTTCCTGATACAATATCACCCTCTACAAGATTAAGATTATTCCTTTCAATATCTAATGGTGATTGAATATGAATCCCGATAATATTATCTTTAAGATTAGGAACATATTTAGAAACTTTATCTATAACTCTATCGGTATAATAATTCTTTACTTCATTCCAATCGGTTGAACCAATTTTACCCAAAGCATCCCCTTTAATTATGGCTGGAACACCCCTTACAAGAATCCAGGCTGTATGTTTTCCTTCTGGTGCCCTTTTAGTATCTAAAATAGTTTGATTAGCAAAAAATATCAAAGGATTAGATGGCAAAAATCCACAAATAGCTTCATTATATGCACGAGATATATCATCAACATATGGACCAATATGAATAAAACCGGTCTTTGCAACCTCTTCACCAGCAATCCACTTAAGTGATGAATCAAGCGCAACATCTATCTTCATACTTCCCACGCCATATCTATATCCTCCGACCATTTTTAAAAAATCCCTATCTAAATATTCCTCTCCAACCAATTTAAAAAACAATTGCTTTGGTTCTATACTGGCGATTATTCCCTTTTTAACCTCTATCTTTGAACCATCTTTTAGCTCTACTCCAACTGCTCTACCATCTTTCACAATAATTCTTATAGCATGAACATTAGTTATAACCTCTCCACCTAAAGACTTAACTATATTGGAAAGAGCTATGGTAAGCATACCCCCTCCACCCTCTGGCATAGATAAGCCTAACTCCTGTTGACTGGCAGCAGCAAGAAGTGCAAACATGGAACCTCCACTAACATCTGGTCCATAGTCAGGATGAAATGCCCATGGAACAATCCATGACCTTACCTTCTCGCTAGTAAAGTAATAATTTGCAAAATCTCTTGGTGACATCATTATTAAATGTATAAATTTTGTAAGTTTCTCACGTCCTAATCCTCTGTAAAGTTTAAAACCGTTCTTTAAAATAGAAGAAAGAGAAAGTGTATTATATAACATAGAGAGAAGGGGGGCTTTAACTTTAAGATAAAGATTATAAATCTCATTCCACGCCTCTGCATCATCTTTAGATTGTTTCTCTATAGAGGAAAGGGTCTTATTTATATCAGAGTAGCATATTATACTATCCCCATCGGGGAATACACTGGCGAAGCAACGATCAAAGATTAAATATTTTAACCCATTTTTTGCAAGTTCTTCCTTAATATTCTCATATACAGGAGAAATTACAAACAATGGATGAAAGCCAGAAAAAACATCATGTTTAAATCCTGGTAATGTCAGTTCCTTTGTCTTTACTGCGCCCCCAACTATATCATCTTTTTCAAGAATAATAACCTTTCTCCCGGATTTAGCTAAATATACCCCTGCAATAAGTCCATTATGCCCTCCTCCTATAATTGCAAAATCATAAATCATTGTTTTATCATCTCCTTGACTCTTTCAAGACTAAGACGAGAATCTACTATTTTAAAACCAATTGCATCCTCTACTGCATTAGCTAAAACCGCCTGAACAGGGCTTGCTCCTCCCTCTCCTATTCCTTTAGCACCAATACTTGTAAATGGTGACGGAGTTTCCATATGTGTAACCTCAATATTAGGAAGGTCTGGAGCTTTAGGAGGGAGATAATCCATAAAAGTATTAGCTAAAGGTTGGCCTCCCTCATCATAAATAAATTCTTCATAAATACCTCCTCCGATACCATGAATTACACTCCCCTGAACCTGACCATCTACAATTAAAGGATTAACAATTCTCCCTGGATCGCATACAACAATATATCTCAATATATTCAATTTACCAGTTTCAACATCAATCTCAACAAGAGCTACATGGGTTGAATTTGCATAGGTGGTAGCTGTATTTAACCTTCTCTTCTTATCTGGACGATCAGCCTTTGGGAAACTATATACATAGGATGCTTCAAGCCCTGGTTCTACATCTGGTGGAAGAAAAAAAGTATTAAAAGTAGCTATAGAAGCTACCTCTAATAGAGATATAGATCTTGAAGGAGCTCCTTTTACAGAAACTATTCCATCTTCAAGTGTAAGATCATCTGGTGAACATTCTAAGATATGGGATGCTATTTTGAAAATCTTTTTTTTAAGTACTCTTGCAGCTCCCGCAACAGCCTCTGTGCCTAAAGAGGCAAATCGACTTGCATGCGTTCCATTACCCCATGGATGTGTAGCACTATCAAATTCAGTAACCACGTTTATATCCTCAGGTTTCAATCCAAGCTCCTGAGCCGCTACCTGAACTGCGACTGTAAGAAGTCCTGATCCCATAGAGGGACATCCAAGAAATAATGTAACTCCACCCATCCTATCTATCTTTATGACAGCTGGTTCATTTGCTCCACTAACAAGAGGCTGCCCTGTAAGCAACTCAAATACCGACATGTTTACAGCTCCGGGCTCTACTATAGTTGCTATACCTATACCTCTATATTTCCCGTTCTTTTTCAACTTCTCATTTTCTTTCTTTAAATTCTCATAATTTATTATATTAAGAGCCTTTTCCAGTGTTTTAGGATAGTTACCACTATCATAAATTGAACCATTAACGGTTGTATAAGGAAATTCATCTGGCTGGATAAAATTTTTTAAACGGATTTCGTCTTGACTTATACCTAATCTCTTTCCGATTATATTCATCATCCTCTCAAGCACAAAATAGTGATGCTGTAGACCATGCCCTCTATTTGCACCTGTAGGACATTTATTGGTCATAACAAAATATCCGTCAATTAATACACTGGGGATTTTATAACATCCAACAAGAACCTGAAAGGGCCGAATGGTGTTTACTGGCTCTGGAAATCGAGTATATGGACCATCAACATCTATTATTTTCTCCTTAAATCCTAAAATTCTACCATCTTTCTTAACAGCAACCTCTACATAGGTTATCCTATCAGGGTGATGATTTGCAGCTTGCATATGCTCAACTCTATCTTCAATCCATTTTACACTTCTCCCTGTCTTCATTGCTATTGCACCTGTAAGAACCATGTAAGGAAAAACAAATGCTTTTACTCCGAATCCACCACCTATATCAGGAACAATGAGTCTTAATCGTTGAGGTGGAAGTCTTAAAGCAGCTGCAATCAATGGATGAAAAAGTCCTGGCACCTGAATATTACTCCATATAGTCATCACATTATTTACAAAGTTTGCCACACAGCCATATGTCTCTATAGGTGTTGAACTAAAACGATGATAGTAAAACTTCTCTTTAATAATTTCGTCTGCCTCAGCAAAGGCTTTATTAATGTCTCCATATTCAAAGGTATCATGCCAGGATATATTGCTCTGAGTTTCCTCATGTAAGAGTGGAGCATCTTTGCACATAGCCTCTTCTCCATCAATTACTGCAGGTAATGGCTCATATTCAACCTTTATCATCTCTATTGCATCCTCTGCAATATATCTATCTGTAGCGGCAACTGCTACAACAGGTTCACCAACATATCTCACTCTATCAATAGCACAGGAATAATATTTTATAGGTATATTAACAGGATTTATAAAAGGATCGGTAAGCTCTGATATATCCTTTCCTGTTATTATACTAAGAATCCCGGGATAATTAAAAACTTCTGATATATCAATATTTTTTATTAATGCATGGGCATGAGGACTTCTTAAAATAGCTACATGAAGCATATCAGGAAATACAATATCACCTATATAATTACCCTTACCCTTCAAAAATTTTGGATCTTCAACCCTTTTTACCTTTGCACCAATCCATTTTGTTGGCATACTCCCTCCTCATATCAAGAGCATTATATTCATTGAGTGGTATAAATGACCCTCTTAACCCCTCCCCCTCTTTCATCACTCCATCTCCTTGGTTTAAAATCGAACTTTGGCAGAGGCTCTTCTGTTTCTTCAACCTCCATCTTTATACCTATTCTTTCATATATTTCATTGTAAAAACGTTCTAAAAGAAGCATCTTTTTCTCATCCAGTACACCTTTCTTAAACTCTACAGTAAGAATTACCTTTTCTGCTCCTTTGCCATCCACTATTACTCTTCCCCTATAATCAACTGTTTCATCATAGGAAAAAATGATATTCTCTATAGCCTCTGGCCATATATTTACTCCCTTTATCTTCATCATGTCATCATATCTGTAGACAAATCCTGCTTCTATTCCATCGAATGGGCGTTTACAGGAACACATATAGTGCGGCATATATTTAACTCTATCATTGGTTGCAAATCTTATAAGAGGAGAACCCTCTTTATATAAATTTGTTATTACAAGCTCTCCTTCCTCCCCTGGTTCCACAGGTTTCCTGTTTTCTCTATCAAGCACTTCTATCAGGTTTAAATGCTCTAAGAAATGAATAATTCCAGGATTGCCATTATAGAATGCACCTTTTTCACATGTACCTCCACCAGCAGAACCAATCTGGGTTGATCCATAAAATTCTATGACCTTTGTTCCCCAGAACTCTTCTACCTTTGGGACAAGATTTATATTTGGAGTTATATTAGCTGTTAATATAAATTTTAAATCCGGAAAGTCTCTCTTTGGATGTATACCCATTTCATTAGCTTTTATTCCCAATACATTAATATAATTGAATGTTCCAAAGATTATATTCGGTCTGAATCTCATCATAAATCTAAGTTTCTCCTCTGTAGAGAAGGGACCAAGATTAAAACTATTCGCTCCAGCTCTCACCGCTGAATTTATTATAGAGTCACTCCCTGCAAGGTGTGTAGCTATTGGAAGGGTAGTCATCATTGCATCACCCCTCTTCAATCCTCCCCAATGAAAAATATATCTCCACATACACATCTCTTTAAAATCTGATGTAGTTACTCCATAAACTTCCTGCCCTTTTCCAGATGAGCCGCTTGTTAACCATGTTCTCACTATTTTATCTCTTGAAACACCAAGCCTCAGTCCATAGGGAGGAAAATCAACCTGGTCTTTAAGACACTCCTCCTTTGTAAGAAGTGGAACTCTTTCTCTAAATTCCTCTATATTTCTTATTTTCTCAGGAATAACTCCGTTCTTTTTAAATAGACTTCTATAGAATGGATTATTGTTATACTGATATTCAAGCTGATACTTTAGCCTTTTCCATTGAAGAGCAAGTAATTCTTCTCTTGAAGCTCTCTCTATAATAGGATTATAATATCTATTCATAGTCTATAATATGTTCAGTAAAATCAAAATCTATTGAATTTAATATTTCCCTTAATATTGCCAATATCTCAATAGCTCCATCTCTTACAATAGGTATATCAGATTTAGTCAGTTCTTTAATATCATAAAACAAAGCTCTAATTTTTTCAATCTCATTCATTATAAATATTATTCTATATTAAAAAATTTTACTATTCAAATTTTTAATAATTAAATACTTATCTATCTAAGCTAATTGTTTAATTAAGGTAAAATAGTATCCTATATTGTCAAAATTGTCAATAAAATTTTTTTCTGTTTTGGCGGAAATGTTCATGCAGATGGTGGTACAGTTAAGTTAGTAAAGATTAAGGTAATGAGTGAGGGAAGCATTGCCCGAGGAAGGGCAATGCTTCAAAGACTTGTAAAAGATAACTCCGGGATTAAAATAATCTCATGGAGAAAAAAATTATGAGCTATTAAATGATAGCAAATAATAAATAAAAGCCAAATCCATTTTATATAGAATCAGAAGAGATATGGTTGAGTATTATTATATCTGTAAAATCTTACATAAAGACGGTATCTTTATTTGGAGTTAATGTAAAGGGAACAGTAAAATGGGTGGTTTGATTGGAAGAGCTTTAAGGATTTACCAGGAACCCCTAAAAAGGTTCATAGTAAGACAAGAAAGGAGGTAAGAAAAGATAGTTGTAAAAATCAGGGAGAGAGAGTCATTTTGAAATAAGGAAGCTTGAAAAGGAGTTTGAGCTACCCATAATCTGTTGAAGCAATGAACAGGATATAAAAAGAATTCATTTATAAAGATAAAGATATTAGTAAAAGAAAAAAAACCGAATTATCAGGGAAATTTGACTTTTTACATAACAATAACATCAGGAATTGGAAAGGTATTATTGCAAAAGCTGGCTTCCTTCCTGAACCAATTAATTTTTAGTATAAGGCTGGACTAAACTTAAAAGTTTCTTTATATTTTTTATATCTGTCTGAATATCCTCTTTGGGGGTCTCTATTATCTTTGGAATATTTAAGAATCTATGATCATTCATAATGAGTCTAAAACCATCTTCTCCTATTCTTCCATCCCCTATGTGATAATGTCTATCTACTCTACTACCCAATTCTCCTTTAGAATCATTCATATGAAAAACCTTTATTTTATTAACCCCTATTATTTTATCAAACTCATTAAATGTATTAAAATAGGATTTCTCATCTCTTATATCGTAACCAGAGGCAAACACATGACATGTATCAAAACAGACATCAAGTTCTCTTCCATTGACAATTTCGGCAATTTGCTCAAATCTGTAACCGAGATTTGTACCCTGACCTGCTGTTGTCTCTAAGAGTATCCTTACTTTAAAATCTTTCCCGTATTCAAAAAAAAATCCATAGAATCCTTTAATATTCTTAACCCCTCTTTCTCACCAGCCGCCGTATGGGATCCTGGATGGGTAATAAGATATGGTATACCTAAGATATGACATCTCTCCATCTCTTTAAGAAATGCATTCCTTGATTTATTAAGAATACCAATCCTTGGAGAACTTAAGTTTATAAGATATGAATCATGCGCTATAATAGGATCTATCTCACTTTTAAGCTTATTTTTCTTAAAATCTTTAATCTCTTTCTCATTCAATTCGCTCATTTTCCATTGTACAGAATTCTTTGTAAACATCTGAATAGTATTACAACCAAGTTCTTTCCCAATCAATATAGATTTAGAGATTCCTTTTGAAATAGAAATGTGAGCCCCTATCAGCATATATTATACCTTTCCCTTAATACTCTTTTAAACCTTGGCCTATATATCAATTCAAATGTAGCCTCTTTATCAGGGAAAAGTTTTATAGCTACAGATTTAACAGATTCTATAAGATTTATAGCATCTTCATATAGTATATCACCCTCATATATCAGATTTATTACCAGATCAACCAGAATCCTAAGATACCGAATTCTTCGATTCTCTTCTATTATCTCTTTTATCATTTTAATTGATATGTCTTGATCCTTAATATAGCCCTTTGTAATGCTAATAGATAAGTATAATACTCTTTATCCTCAAGACTTAACTCTTTAAGTTTTTCTTCAGCTCTCTTTTTTGCTCTTTCTGCTCTCTCTATATCTATCTCAGAAGGTTGTTCTGCAGTCTCAACTAATGCTGTAACAATATTATCCCTTACCTCCATAAATCCCTGATTTACAGCCACATAATAAAACTTATTTCCCTTTCTATAAGCCAATTCTCCTATCTTTAACATGGTTAAAAAAGGTGTATGATCAGGCAATATACCAAATTCTCCCTCAGCTCCAGGGGCTATTACCTCATCTACCTCTTCTTTAATCACCCTTCTATAGGGCGTTATTAACTCAAATAGTAATTTATTTTCCATCTTTTAATCTCTCTGCCTTTTCTACAGCTTCCTCAATAGTCCCAACCATATAAAAAGCCTGCTCAGGTATATCGTCATGCTTCCCTTCTACTATTTCCTTAAATCCTCTTATTGTCTCCTCAAGTGGCACATATTTACCCTTAGTCCCTGTAAATGCCTCTGCTACAAAGAATGGTTGTGATAAAAACCTCTGTAACTTCCGTGCCCTATTTACAATCACCTTATCATCTTCAGATAATTCTTCCATACCAAGAATTGCAATTATATCCTGGAGCTCTTTATATCTTTGAAGGGTCCATTGAACCTGTCTCGCTACACTATAATGTTCTTCTCCTATTACCCTTGGATCCAATATCTTTGATGTAGAATCAAGAGGATCAACTGCTGGATATATTCCTAATTCAGCAATCTGCCTTGATAAAACAGTTGTAGCATCAAGGTGAGCAAAAGTTGTAGCTGGAGCAGGATCTGTTAAGTCATCAGCAGGAACGTATATCGCCTGGACAGATGTTATTGACCCTTTTTTTGTAGAAGTTATTCTTTCCTGCAATTCTCCCATCTCTGTGGCCAAATTTGGCTGATAACCAACTGCTGAAGGCATTCTACCAAGCAATGCTGAAACTTCTGAACCTGCTTGGGTGAATCTGAATATATTATCAATAAATATAAGAACATCCTTACCCTCTGAATCTCTGAAGAATTCTGCCACTGTCAATCCTGTTAAGCCGACTCTAAGTCTTGCTCCTGGTGGTTCTGTCATCTGGCCATATATAAGTGCTGTCTTCTCAATAACTCCTGATTCCTTCATTTCAAGCCATAGATCATTCCCTTCTCTTGTTCTCTCTCCAACTCCAGCAAATACAGAATATCCACCATGTTCTGTAGCAATATTCCTTATTAATTCCATAATAATAACTGTCTTACCAACCCCAGCTCCTCCAAATAGTCCTATTTTACCACCTTTAGAAAATGGTTCAAGTAAGTCTATAACCTTTATCCCTGTCTCGAGCATCTCAGTTTTTGTATCCTGTTCTTCCAGCTTGGGAGCATCTCTATGTATTGGATATCTTTCAGTATATTCAATTTCTCCGAGCTTATCAACCGGCTTACCTATAACATTCATTATCCTACCCAAAGTACCTTTCCCAACTGGAACACTTATTGGTTCTCCAGTATCATAGGCCTTCATACCTCTCATAAGGCCTTCTGTGGGCTCCATAGCAACAGTTCTAACAACATTCTCTCCAATATGCTGAGCAACTTCTAAAATAATATCTATTTTCCTCTTCCCCGATCTTGTCTCTATTTCATCATCTATTTTAATAGCACTATATATACCAGGTAGCTCTCCATCAAATCTTATATCCACAACAGGCCCAATAACCTGAACAACTCTTCCTTCCCTCATCAAAACCTCCTTTACATAAAAGTATTATTTCCAAGGATTATACCACTTTGAAATCCTAAAAAGGAAATTAAAAATTCCTTTTTAGCTGGCTTTAAAATAACCCACTTTATAAAAAATTATAACTTTCTTTAAATATTTTAAATAGAATCCCATTACAAAGAAAACCTCACTTAAGGGCTGCTGCACCACTGACAACTTCTATTATCTCCTTTGTAATAGCTGCCTGTCGTACTTTATTATATTTCAATGTTAAATGCCTTATCATATCTTGAGCATTATTAGTCGCGTTTCTCATAGCAGACATCCTTGCTCCATATTCCCCAGCCAATGATTCTAATAGCACTTGATATATTTCTGTTTCAACATATCTTATAAGAAGTTTATCTAATAATACTTCCTTTGAAGGTTCATATAAAAATTCTACAGGAACAACCCCATCTCTGATCTCAAATGGAGGAATTGGAAATAGAATATCAGTAGCAACTATTTGTTGAATAACAGATTTAAATTGATTATATATTATATAAACCTTATCTACCTCTCTTTTCTTATATATATCTACAACAAAATTTGCTATATCTACAGCATACTCATATTTCAGATCCCTAAATATATCTATATATCCATTTTTTATATCATAATCCCTTCTTCTAAAAAAATCTCTCCCCTTTCTCCCAATAATTATTAAATTGTATTCTTTATTATTATCTTCCATAAAAGATTCAGCTTTTTTGATAACATTACTATTAAATCCACCACATAAACCTCTATCAGCAGTAACAACAATTAAGAGAACTCTATCTCCGTTTCTCACTTCAAGCAAAGGATGGGAAGAAGGATCAACTCTTGTTGCTATACTTCTGAGTATTTCTCTTATTTTATAACTAAATGGACGTGATGACATCATATTATCTTGAGCTCTCTTAAGTCTAGCAGCTGCAACCATCTCCATAGCCTTTGTTATCTGCTGAGTCTTTTTAATAGAACCTATTCTTCTTTTTATATCTCTCAGGGTCGCCATCTACTTATTAATAAACTCCTCTTTAAATTTTACAATAGTATCTATAAGAATTCCCTCTAAATCAGTGTTTAACGCACCCTCTGATCTTATCTTTTTTAATATATCACCTCTTTTATCTTCAAGGTATCTAAATAGCTCTGACTCAAATTTACCTATCAATCCTGTATCTATATCATCAAGGTATCCATTAACGCCTGCATATATTATAGCAATCTGCTTTTCTACAGAAAGTGGTTTATACTGATTCTGCTTTAATACTTCAACCATCCTTTCACCTCTTGCAAGTTGAGCCCTGGTTGCTGCATCCAGCTCACTGGCAAACTGTGAGAAAGCGGCTAATTCTCTATATTGAGCGAGATCAAGACGTAAACGTCCAGCAACTTGCTTCATCGCCTTAATCTGGGCAGAACCTCCAACCCTTGAAACTGAAAGCCCAACATTTATTGCAGGTCTTACACCAGCATAAAAAAGATCTGTTTCAAGATATATCTGTCCATCTGTAATGGATATAACATTTGTTGGAATATAAGCTGATACATCTCCTGCCTGGGTCTCAATTATCGGAAGAGCAGTCAATGAACCACCCCCAAACTCATCATTAAGCTTTGCTGCCCTTTCAAGGAGTCTTGAATGGAGGTAGAATATATCTCCCGGATAAGCCTCTCTCCCCGGTGGTCTTCTTAAAAGTAAGGATAACTGTCTATATGCAGCAGCATGTTTTGACAGGTCATCATATATTACAAGGGAATGCATCCCTCTATCTCTGAAATATTCACCAATAGCACAACCTGTATAAGGAGCTATATACAAGAGAGGAGCAGGTTCACTGGCTGTCGCAGATACCACTATAGAATAATCCATAGCACCATAATCTTCCAACGTTTTAATAACTCTTGCTACTGTGGCTCTCTTCTGGCCTATAGCTACATAGATACATATAACATCAGACCCCTTCTGATTAAGAATCGTATCTATTGCTATAGCTGTTTTACCAGTTTGTCTATCACCAATAATTAGTTCTCTCTGTCCTCTTCCAATAGGAATCATGGAATCAATAGCTTTTAACCCCGTCTGGAGAGGTTCTTTAACAGGGAGCCTATCAACAACTCCAGGGGCTAGCCTCTCAAGAGGATTAAAATGCTCAGTTTCAATAGGACCCTTTCCATCTATTGGTTCTCCTAACGCATTAACCACTCTCCCTATCAATGTCTCACCTACCGGGGTTTCAGCTATCCTTTTTGTTCTTTTTATTAAATCTCCCTCTTTAATTACTCTATCCTCTCCAAGCAATACAATACCAACATTATCTTCCTCCAGATTTAATGCCATACCATATACGTCATGAGGAAATTCAAGAAGCTCTCCATACATAACTTCCTCTAAACCATAAGCTCTTGCAATACCGTCACCTACCGATATTACAACCCCGGTCTCTGTTACTTCTATCTCCCTTTCATATTCCTCTATCCTCTTCTTTATAACTTCACTTATCTCACCTAATCTTACATCCATATATAATTACCCCCTTGTTAATTCTTCTCTCATATGGATTAATTGAGATTTAATGCTTCCATCTATGATAACATTTCCTATTTTTGCTATTATCCCCCCTATAATTGAAGGATCTTCTTTAACACTTACCTTTATACTTTTATTAAAATGATTTTCCAATCCTTCTTTTATTCTCTCAATATCGGAATCTTCCAATTTTTTAGGAGCTATTACGGTAGCTCTTAAAATACCTCTGCTCTCATCGAAAAATTTCATATATGCATCTATTATATCTTTAAGATAACCTATTCTATTATTATCTATTAGTAGATTTATAAGATTCTTGATTATATTAGACAGATCAAGAATAGAAGCTATCTGAGAAAATGTTTCTTTTCTCTTCTTTTTATCAAAAAATGGATTCTTTAAAAATTCATATATCTCTCCATAATCTGAAATAATATTGGAGATAGCGATAAGATCTCTATATGTTACCTCATAACTATTATTTTTCTCATCTATCTCAAAGAGTGCTTTAGCATATCTTCTCCCGATAACCCTGGTTCTCAATTCATCCTCCTTACTCTATTAACATAATCATTTATTAACCTTTCATGATCCTCTTTTTTTAATGATCTCTTTATAATATTCTCTGCTGTTGATATAGCTAAAGTAGATGCTTCTTCTTGTAGCTTTAGCTTAGCTTTCTTCAACTCCTGCTCCATAGCAAATCTCCCTCTCTCTAATATTATCTCTGCTTCCCTATTTGCATTATCTATAATTCTATTCTTTTCCCTCTCTCCATCCTTTCTAAAAGACTCTATAATCTCTTTAATCTCTTTCTCTGACTCATTCAACCTTTCCTCATACCCTGTGAACTTCTCTCTAACCTCTCTCTTTGTCTCCTCTAAATTATCAAAAGCTCTCTTTATAGTTTCGCTTCTCTCTTTAAAATATTCAGAGATTCTATTCCTAAGGAGTATATAGAGTATTGAACCTAATATAAGAAGATTTATAAAATGCCAGAATATCGTTTTCATATAGCTACATCCCTTCCTAAAACTTTCTTAGCAACTTTAATAGATATATTATTAACCTCTGTACTTAATGATAATTTTACTTTTTCTACTTCTTTGTTAAGTCTTTCATTAAACTCTGAAACCATTTTCTCCATTTCCATATTTGCCTTTTTTATAATCTTATCTTTTATTTCAACCCCTTCCTTTACCAATCTTTCTCTTTCCTTTATTGCTTCTGTCCTGGCTTCATTTATTCTTTTTTCATATTCAATCTTTAAAGTTTCTCCCTTTTCAATAAAATTCTTTATCTCCTTCTCTCCATTTTTAATCTTCTCTTCTCTTCCTAATACTATTCCTAACATATCTTTAAATAAAATTTTGTTTAGAACAAACATTATTATTAAGAAAGTTATTATCTGAACTATTAATGTCTTATCTAAACTTACCATAAAAATTAACCCCTTTATATAATATTTTATATAATATTAAAACGGATAAATTAAGAAAAAGGTTAACATATTTAATAATCTGTTGTCAAGTCAAAACTAACTCTTATCTTGAATATCCTCTTTGCTGGAAGATTAAATACATAAATCCCTGTCTTTTTATAAATCTCTTTAAGAACAGATTCTATCCTATCCATAGATTCATCTATAAATGTAAACCATATATTATATTTATGATCTCTTCTATAATTATGCGTTACATTTGGATATGAATTTACAAGTTCTACAAATTCTTCTATCTTATCCTCTGGAACCGTAGCAGCGCATAAAGTACTCACATAACCCAACTTTCTTGAATCAAAGTTAGCCCCTATTCTCCTAATAACTCCATTATACTTTAGCCTTTTTACCCGCTCGAAAGCTTCGTCTTCGGATATATTTAATCTTTTTCCAATAGATAGAAATGGTCTTTCTGTTAAAGGGAAATCAGCCTGAATAATATTTAAAATCTTTCTGTCTACTTCTTCCATTTTAACTATTTATTATAACAAAAAATTATCATAATTTTACAATTTTTAATACCTTTAAAAAGTTTTATTCAGTAAAAATAAATACCATTATAAATATATAAATAATACTAACCAATCATTGAATAACTTCCTCTTCGCATAGTTAAAAATTCTGCTTCTCTGACGTTATATTCCTTCTCCTACTATTATGGTCAGTCATCCTTAGGACAATTCAGAAAATTTTTGAAGTAATTTTTGAATAAAAACAGAAAGAACCCTTTCTAATATAGAGAGGGATTTGAGTAAATAACAATCAATACTTCAATTCAGCCTGCCAGAAAAATGTGTTTGTATCCTTCCTATTTGCTCCCTGATCAAAATCTTCTCTCTGATTGTTTATAAGAAATTTCAATCTCTTGCTAAACTTATAGCCTAATCCATATATATATCTCCTGTGACTGTTATTCCCTATATCCTCATCAGGATCAAAATAATCAACCCTGCCAAATAACTCAAATTTATTACTCAATCCTAAAATACCAGAGTTAACCACAAAAAACCCTCCAAAACCCTCTCCTGTCGCTGTCCCATCTATACCTGATAAGCTCGGCTCCCTCTTTGCTCTCCTTATCCTTGAATCCCTCGTCCTCAAATACTCCCCAGCAAGGGTCAAAAAATCCTTCTTCTTAAAAGCTGCCTGAGCTATAAACCTATCCCTCGGCTCCCCCTTATCATAATAACCAGTTACACCAAATATGCTAAAACTCAGATTATCTAAATATCCAGCATCCTTAAACGGCTTCAAGGTTATCCTCCCCTCAAAATCTTTATGCTTATTCTTCTCCCCATCATGCCACCCCTCTCCATTTACCAAAGCAACATGTATATCTATTTTGCCATCCAGTAACTTACTCCTTAAACCCAATCCTCTATCAGATGAGGTAAGTATATGCTCTCTATCAGGAAATATAGTTCCCTGAACCCTGTAACCCCATATATGCTCTTCATAGGGAACCCATGGAAGCTCAACCTGTCCAGCATATATATTTAATCCTTTCATAAAATAATTCTTAAATGTTAAATACCCATATTTCAGATGAAAATCATATCCGCTATCCTGATCCCTTATTTCCTGGGTAAGCCTCACTGATATGTCATCTCTAAGCTTTGATTTAACTGTAAAATAGAATCTCTTAATGGAAAAGTCATTGTAATCCTCGGTCCCATCCTTAAGATCATATCTATATTGTAAATATGCTTTGCCACCAATCTTTGTCCTTGATACCCACTCAGGAAGCTTTAACTCCTTCTTAGCCTCGGCAATCATCTCCTTCTTTGCTACCTTGACCTCCTCTTTCGTATCACTCCTTATACTATTAACCTGTTCTAATAAACTATCAATCTGCCTCTGCTGATTCTTTATTATGCGCTTAAGCTCCATAATCTCATTCCTCAACTCATTCATATCATCCCCATATACAATGGAAATAGGAAAAAACATAACCATAACTAATAATATTAAAGAAAAAACCCTACTCATAAAACACCTCCTTCTTAATAATTATTAGAGTGTCCAAAAATTAATAATACCTTGAAAGCCAATATATCAAATTTTTCATCTTTAAACTTATCACAGCCGTCATTGTGTAAGCCGCTATCGCTCCTCAAAATGATATTGAAACCCCAGTTGTTATTGAACAGCTTTAATAGCTATCTCTTATATTTCTATAAGATATTGTTCTTTTAAAATTTCTGAACTCTATACCATCCACCTCTATATATGGGTCGGGGCCAAAGTAGTTTAGTCTTCCCCCTTTTTGATGGGGTTCAAGCATTATGTCCCTCCCCTCACTGAACTTTACTCTATTTTCATCTATACTTCCAAAGAAATAGTCCTTTTTAGAAGGGTTTTTGTCTGCCTCAGAGATATCAACCGGAATCCAACCATAACCAGGAAGGAAAAATTCTGCCCAACAGTGATATCCACCAACCCTTCCCTTTACAAAATCTCCAGATTTTAAAGGATAGCCCATAACAAATTTTGCAGGAACACCTATACTTCTTACCATAGCAGTAAAGAGTGAGTGAAAATCTGTACAATTACCTTTTCCTAAACCTTTTTCTGTTATAAGCAAACATACTCGTGAAATATTACCTTCCCCCCAACCAGGAAACTTTTTGTTGTATTCCATTTTATCAAGTACAAATTCATATATCCCTTTTATTTTATCTAAGGTCCCTCTCTTACCTCTGGTAGCCCTGGTTGTAAATCTTCTAACATCGTCGAGTATGGGATCATATTTGGTTGGTTTTAAATATCTATTGAATATCCCAGGATTTCCTGAAAACCTTCTCACCACAGATGGATTAAAGAAAGAATGTAAATCTTCATATCTCAATATTTTAAATTTCAAGATTATAGTAAAATCTGTATCTGCAAGGTTTGGCTTCATATAAAGGATAGGATTCCCCCATTCTCTGTCATATTTCAGAGCAACAGGATAGGGAGACTCTAATTTTACATCCACTATCCTTTGATTTTTCGTGCTTACTGGATAGGGAATCCATACTCTTATATCCTTTGCGTACTTTGGAATCCCGATTATATCAACTTTATATATAAATTCAAAATATCGCTTTTTAGGTTCTCTTGCTTCAGAATTATTAGTTATAAATATAGTATTGGCTATAAATATAATTATAAACGCAAACATAACACTATATCTCATAATAATCTCCTCCTTTAAAAAATAGGTCTAAAAAAATATTATATAGAATATCTATATATGTCAAATAGAAAATTCCTATAAAATAAATTATAAATATAGAAAATATATATTATAAGTTATTCCTTTTATCTCCTTTCCCAGCTGAAAAATAGGAATAACTTAGCCTCTCAGAGGAGCCAATATTCCAGATATAGTTATATATAAAAGAAAGTCCAAATACATAGGAAGGAGAGAAAATTAGAAACCTCTACAATCCCTATAAGTATATGAACTATCGTATAAATACAATGGGTAAAAAACATCAGAAACCCTCTAAAATATAAAAGGAATATGGAAAATAATGAAAGGTTTTAAATAGCTCTTACCACAAATCTATTATTAATGACCGATTCCTACTATCGGTGATTCACCTATTTTACGACTCATGAGAGCCTTTGCTATATCCTGATCCTCCTCCCATGCTGCTTTTTGAATATCTTCCATTTTAACATCATCAACTACTATCTTATCTATTTCTATCACATGGGCAATAGGATATATCCATCCAGTAATAGTAGCTTTTCTACCATCCAAGAGTTTATAAGCTCTCACAATATCATGCCCTTTTGCATTTTCCAATATATTCCAAATAGTTCCATCCTCTGTTCTGAATCCTATTGCATGATGGGTATACAAACTACATTGAGCATTCGCTCCACTTAGCCGCTTTAGATTACAGCCTATACATAGAAGCGTCCCTTTTAGCGTAATCTTTTCCATTCCCTTTGACTTATCCCATCCTCCTGCAAAAGACAAACTCACTGATAAAAACATTGAAATAATCACAAAAAATATACATCTCTTCATATTTTTACCTCCTTTTAAAATATATATTTTGAGTTCCATCCTTTCATAATCTTTTTTTACTAAAATTACAAATTAGGACTAAATTAGTATATATTATATCATGACAATATTTATTTATAAAAATCTTTCCGGAAATTAATTTTTTTAAATAAAAAAACACCCCTCCTTTTAGACTTTTAGAGGAGGGGAAAAGATTAATATTGAATTAATATTTCAGCTCTGCCTGCCAGAAAAATGTGTTTGTATCCTTCCTATTTGCTCCCTGATCAAAATCTTCTCTCTGATTGTTTATAAGAAATTTCAATCTCTTGCTAAACTTATAGCCTAATCCATATATATATCTCCTGTGACTGTTATTCCCTATATCCTCATCAGGATCAAAATAATCAACCCTGCCAAATAACTCAAATTTATTACTCAATCCTAAAATACCAGAGTTAACCACAAAAAACCCTCCAAAACCCTCTCCTGTCGCTGTCCCATCTATACCTGATAAGCTCGGCTCCCTCTTTGCTCTCCTTATCCTTGAATCCCTCGTCCTCAAATACTCCCCAGCAAGGGTCAAAAAATCCTTCTTCTTAAAAGCTGCCTGAGCTATAAACCTATCCCTCGGCTCCCCCTTATCATAATAACCAGTTACACCAAATATGCTAAAACTCAGATTATCTAAATATCCAGCATCCTTAAACGGCTTCAAGGTTATCCTCCCCTCAAAATCTTTATGCTTATTCTTCTCCCCATCATGCCACCCCTCTCCATTTACCAAAGCAACATGTATATCTATTTTGCCATCCAGTAACTTACTCCTTAAACCCAATCCTCTATCAGATGAGGTAAGTATATGCTCTCTATCAGGAAATATAGTTCCCTGAACCCTGTAACCCCATATATGCTCTTCATAGGGAACCCATGGAAGCTCAACCTGTCCAGCATATATATTTAATCCTTTCATAAAATAATTCTTAAATGTTAAATACCCATATTTCAGATGAAAATCATATCCGCTATCCTGATCCCTTATTTCCTGGGTAAGCCTCACTGATATGTCATCTCTAAGCTTTGATTTAACTGTAAAATAGAATCTCTTAATGGAAAAGTCATTGTAATCCTCGGTCCCATCCTTAAGATCATATCTATATTGTAAATATGCTTTGCCACCAATCTTTGTCCTTGATACCCACTCAGGAAGCTTTAACTCCTTCTTAGCCTCGGCAATCATCTCCTTCTTTGCTACCTTGACCTCCTCTTTCGTATCACTCCTTATACTATTAACCTGTTCTAATAAACTATCAATCTGCCTCTGCTGATTCTTTATTATGCGCTTAAGCTCCATAATCTCATTCCTCAACTCATTCATATCATCCCCATCCCCATATACACTGGTAAAAGGAATTATTAGAAATATAAGGAATAATATTAAAGGAAAAATCTTTCTCATAAAACACCTCCTTAAATAATTTTTAAGCTTTTATAAGCTTCACTCTTGTATCATAGAAGGATGAACTTCCTCCTATGGGATCACTCATACATGAATTCTTAAGCACAGGGTCAACCCTCATAGCAGCATTTGGACAGAGACCTGTTCCTCTCCTTATATCACCTTTGATAAACCTACTATCAATTATTGTATGTGAAGCACCATATCCCCAGTGTCCAAAATGCCATGAAACAGCTATAACTTCAGGTCTTATACCTTCAATAATCTTTATCTTACCAACCACATCTTTATCCCCTCTATTTGGTAAATACCATTTTCCATCTCTATTTGTAGCGGAAATAATTCTTGCCCTATTTCCGTCCTTAAATCCCAATCTCTCTGCTGTTTGGCTATTTATCAGGATATAATTTTCAGGAAGGATGGAACTTAGCCAGTAATCGATGGGTAACGTTCTTGATTGTCCTCCAAGGATATCTTTATAGGTAATAAGATGTAAAGCAAATTCTTTATCATCGATCATCCTACCCGAGGCATCTCTAATGGGGTCATAGATTGCTATACCGGAGAATCTCTTACCATTCATAGAATGCTTCGTCTCTCCAACAGGCTCTGCATATAGATCCATCTGCTTCTTAAACCTATGAACAACAAATCCTGGCTTTAAGAATTTATTTGACCAGTTCTCCCATCTTCCTCCCCTGTTTAAAAGGTAGACAACCTTTCTCCAGTTCTCTTCTCCGACTGCCTTCTTCCACCTATCAGGGTCAAATATGCTTGGTTTCATATGTTTTCTTGCTTTTAAAAAGAGATTCTCTTCTGCTTTTGATGCATCAGGAACCGCATCTCCTTTCTTATCCCCCCATGCAAGGTTAGCTGCAAGTTTTAGATACCAATCCTCGGGTCTTGTAAAATCAAATCCCTTGCCCAATCCATTTTTTCCAAACCCACTTAGACCAAGCTTTTCAGCTATTGCAAGCATCACTGTTTCCATGGAACAGTGTTGTTTTTCTTCGTAAACATTAACAACCTCAGTCAATGGAGTAATGGTAGGCTGTCTAAATTTTGAAGACTTTTGAGGAACATCAGGAGATGTATGGGGAGTTCCCCATCTCTCCCATACTGCTGTATCAGGGAATATGTAATCAGCATACATCGATGTCTCACCTATAACTATATCGGTAGCAAAGAAGAGGGGAATTATATCGGGATCTGCAAGTATTTTTAACTGCTCATTTGCACCAGGGATTGAAAGCCCGGGAGTTCCTTTATGTAACCACAAAACCTTTATCCTGTGAGGATAACCATCTGCAGCAGATGGAAGAATTTCCTGATATACATTCCCGGAGAATGGAAACCATGGCCTCTTTGCGGGATATCCACTAAATAGGGTTGATTCTTCATATCTTGATTTCTCCCTTGTTAATTTATGTCCAAAGGAGTGAAGCTTATTTGGATGCATCTTTTTTAAATCAAAGGGATATTTCAGTTTATTCCCCATCTCATGCCAGTGCCCACCACCAGCACTCAATCCTCCCTTATGATCTATATTCCCTATGAGTATATTTAATGCAATAATAGCCTGACCATTATAATATCCATTGGTATGTTGAACAGCACCTCTATACATATCAACAGCAGCTTTCTTCCCGTGGGAGGTAAACTCCCTTGCAACCTTCTCAATATCTGAGACAGGAATACCACATATCTGTGACCACTCCTCCATACTCTTTAAGAAAGCTTCCTCTTTAAGGAGAGTAAATACTGTTTTTACTTTGATTCCTTTTATCTCTCCTGAATATTCAAGGGTACCAATAACAGGAGATTTATCAACCACAACAGGCTTACCATCCTCAATTACAACAAATTTATTTCCACCCATACCTATATCGGATGCCCTAAGCAACCTTCCTGGCCCATCCCTTTCTATCCTCACAAGATGGGAAGCATTAGACCATGTTGATTCACCTACAGATTTTGCAGCAGCCTTATTTGCTGCAATAAGATACCTTTCATCATATCTTTTATTCTCGATTATCCATCGGATCATAGCAAGCGCAAGAGCTGCATCTGTTCCAGGATTTATGGGTAACCACTTCCATGCCTTTGCTGCTGCCTTACTAAGCCTTGGATCAACAACCGCCACCTTTAGCTTTCCATCTGCAAGCCTGTTTGTGATCTTCTCAGCCATATTTGTTGGGCCAAAATTTGCCTCTACAAATCCGGTTCCAAAATATATAATAAACTCTGAATTTAAAGCATCAGGCTTCATATGTTCTGACTTTGGTTTACTCCACTTACCTTTCTTAAATTGCCTTGTAGCCTCCTTATATGCAATATGATGGGACTGCTCACATATGGTTGTATGTTCATAGAAATTTACAGAGCCAAATCCCCCTTTAAGCCATCTCTTTGCAAATTCCTTTCTCCCGTGCTCTATACGTCCTGTCATAAGAACAAACTGATTGTTAATGGGCCCCAGGTCAGGATGATCTGCATCTATAAGCATATCCATATATTTTCTATATTTTGATTTAAACTCCTTGATAGAAAGCTCATGTTTTGCTACCTTCTTAGCATCCTTTGCCATTTTTTCAGAAATATCAAAATCTTTTAATTTATAAAGCTCTTTAAGCCCTGGAACTCTCCTGTTCTCTCCTATATCCTTGAATAGATAACCACCGATTACTATCTCATCAATAGCCTGTGAAAATGGAATAACCTTCCACCTGTTTGAGCCCCTTGGTCCATCCCTCTTTAATACCTTAATAATTCGGTATGGATCATAAAGACTCTGTATTCCTGCCTGTCCTTTAGGACATAGTTTGGCATCTATCTTTGCTGCCAGCCATGGAGATATATCCTGTCTGATATTAGGAATCATATTCTGAGCAGAATAGGGATTGCCGTCTATCTTTACTGCAATACCATCAAGAATCTTCACCTTTATTGGACAGGCTGTATGACACTGAAGGCATACTGAATATATTACATGTTTAGCATCAGCAAGGGGGTACATAAGCTCCTTTGCTTCTGCTTCTTTCAAAAATCCAAATACTCCCTCTATCTGACTCATTAACAATCCCACTCCACCAAGTAGAGCCCCGGATTTTATGAGCTCCCTTCTTGTAACCTCTCTCTCTGGAATGGATTTTATCATCTCATCAAGTTTGCAGATTTTATCTCTTTCTGACATTTTATCCCCTCCTATTCATGGCATACCCTGCATGTTACAGGGGTACTTAACGGAATATTCAATCTACCTTCATACCCTATATAGTAAACCCTCGGTTTTGTATTAATATCTGCTTTAAAAGGAACAATCTTTTCTCTTCTTAGAATCTCTGAAACCTGACTTTTAGGATCATTCCTGTCACCAAAATATAATGCTCTTCCAATACAGGTAGAGACACATGCAGGAATCATTCCATTCAAAACCCGGTGCATACAGAAGGTGCATTTCCTTACGGATCCCTTTGTCAGTTTCCTGGTAAAACTTCTGTTATACTCGTAAAAATCTCTTGTCTCATAGGGCTCAAGCTTGGGAGTCCCCTGGGTATAGTAACTTCCATCATCATCAACTATTGCATAGTAAGGACAGGAACTTTTAGCTTCATTCTTTGCCACCTCGCTTCTCTTAAGTTTATCGTAATCAAAAACAACTATGCCATCTTCTCTCTTCTTTATAGCTTCCTTAACAATCTTATTTGCTGCCTTCATACATGGTGGATTATCACAATGCCTGCAATTTGCAGGCATAAAGAACCTATCAAGCCCTGGATACTCTTTAAATTCAGTCTCAAATACTTTACGATAGGAAGTTCCGGGAGGACAGAGGTTCTCAGCCATACAGGCAACAGCACAGGCACGATCTCCAACACATTTTCTAACATCTATAACCATTACCCATGACCTCTTTGCTTCTGACTTCCTCAATGACCTCTGCAGGTCATTGTACATCCTAACTATCTCATTAATAGCCATATAACCTCCTTTCTTCAAAATTTTGTAATTATATAGTAGCAATTATTATGCCATGAATAAATGATTGATCTTACTGAATATTTTTAAGAAAGGGTGTTACTTTTAAGTAATTGAAGTTTCAGAAAAGAAACATCTATTGCACTGTATCCTTAAGCTTTTCCCACAGGGTTTTTCTACTTATTCCCAGGAATTCAGCGGTTAAGGTCTTATTACCTGAAAACATGTTGAGTGCTTTCAATATATAATCCTTTTCTACCTTTAAAAGATATTCACGGAGAGAAAGGGAAGGAGTATTACTGGACTCTCTTTTTAAAGAAAGGTCTTTAGCTGTTATTATATCATTTGAACTTAATATTACAGCTCTTTCAATTATATTTCCCAATTCCCTGACATTACCAGGAAAATCGTACTTCATTAGAGCATCCATTGCATCTTTAGAAATTGATATCTTTTTCCCGAATTTTTCATTAAATTGTGAAAGGAAATGCTCTACAAGCGGTGGTATATCTTCTAATCTCTCCCTTAAAGGAGGTACTTCTATAGATATTACATTAAGCCTATAATAAAGATCTTCACGAAAACTTCCCTCTGTTATTTTTTGCTCTAAATTTTGGTTAGTAGCAGCAATAATTCTCACATCTACCTTTATGGTATTTATGCCCCCAATTCTCTCAAACTCTTTTTCCTGAAGAATTCTTAATAACTTTGCCTGAATTTCAGTAGGAATGTCTCCAATCTCATCAAGAAATATCGTTCCCCTATTAGCAAGCTCAAAGCGCCCTGACTTTTTCCTTATCGCCCCCGTAAAGGCTCCTTTCTCATAACCAAAAAGTTCACTTTCAAGAAGAGTTGAAGGAAGTGCAGCACAATTAACTTTTATAAGAGGATAATCCTTTCTCTTACTATTATAATGAATAGCCATAGCTATAAGCTCCTTTCCGGTCCCGGTTTCTCCTCTAATTAAAACAGTGGAATCAGTATCCGCTATCTTTTTAATAAGTGAAAATATCTCCTGCATACTTTCACTCTTACCAATTATATCTGAGTATAAATAACATTTCTCTAAGTCTTTTTTTAATCTTATATTTTCTTCCTTAAGATTCTGATAATCTATTATCTTTTTAAGATTTATAAGCAATTCCTCCATTAGAAATGGCTTTGTGATATAGTCGTAGGCTCCCAGCTTCATAGACTCCACTGCATCCTTTATTGACCCATAGGCTGTCATCATTACCACAGTAGTATCAGGACTTACTTTCTTAATTGCCTTTAACACATCTATTCCATTTATTTTGGGAAGTATTATATCAGTGAGAACTATATCAAATTTATTATTCTCTATGATTTCTATAGCCCCCTTTCCATCACCTACTGATTCCACATCATACCCCTCTGATTGAAGAACATCTTCTAAGGTAACTCTCATTATATTATCATCCTCTACAAGGAGAATCTTCTTCTCTGTCATGCTACCTCCCTATTATTGTTTTTATAGGGTATCCTTATAATAAAGGTACTACCTACTCCAATTCTGCTTTTAACAATTATATCTCCTCTATGATTCTTTATAATTCCATAACTTACTGATAAACCAAGCCCTGTTCCTTTACCTAAAGGTTTTGTTGTAAAGAACGGTTCAAAAATCCTTTTCAGGTCTTCTTCGGGAATACCATAACCGGTATCAGATATACTTATAATAAGGTATTCCTCCTCTTTCTTTGTGCTTATAGTAAGATTTCCACCTTGAGGCATTGCATCAATAGCATTAAGAATGATATTAACAAGAACCTGTTTTATTCCTGTAATATCTAAAAGTATGGGAACCATCTCTTTAGAAAGATTAAGGTTTAATTTAATTCTATTCTTTCTTAGTCTGTATTCTATAAGAGGAATAACCTCTTCTATAATCTTATTAATATCTTTGAATTCCATTTTAACATCCATATTGCCACTCTGAGCAAAGGTAAGAAGTTTCCTGATTGTCTCTCCAATCTGTTCTAATCCTTCCCTCAAAAGATTTAAATATTTATCTCTCTTATTAGCACTTCCTTCTTTGTTTAGCATATAGATACAATTCAGCATACCACCAAGTGGATTATTAATCTCATGGGCAATACCAGAAGCAAGCTTGCCGATTGAAGCCATCTTCTCAGTATAAATAATATTATCCTGAGCCTTTTTTAAATTTTCTATCATCTTATTAAATTGCTTACATAGTATACCAAATTCATCACTTCTTTGAATATTAACCTTTACATCTAAATTACCTTTCCCTACCTCTTCCATGGTATTTGCAAGGATGGATATAGGTTTAATAAAGTGTCGAGTTATAAAAAATATAGTTATAAACCCTCCAGTAAGAAGTAAAACAGTTAATATGATAATATTTATCATGGTACTAGAAATTTTATGTTCAAGCTTCTCAAGAGATATACCAAGCCTAAGAGTCCCCCATCTTTCTCCTGATATAATTAGAGGGGTAGCTACATCAATAATATGATGCCTTATTTTTGTATCAAAGAATTTCTGAATCCTCGTATTATCTGAATGTATAGCCCTGATGCTTATAGGGTCATTAAAAAACTTTCCATATTCTTTTACGTCACTATGAGAGATTACCTTTCCATCCTTATCAAGAATCATAATATAGACTAAATTTATTTCTTTTTTATTGTATATCTCGGTAATATAGTAATCTAAGAGTCCACCTTCTTCTATAAGCCCAAGTTTTTCATAAACCATATCATTTATAATAGGGATAGCAAGGGTCTCTGCTAAAAGTTTTCCCTGTTTAACAGTTTCTTTTATAAGAATATCCTTATCCCTTTTAATGGTAAGGTAGCCGATAACACCCATGACCAAAATGATTAAAACCCCTGTAATTAAAACAAATTTTATCTGAATATTTAATCTCATAATATTTTTATAACTTTATATCTGGATGACACCCCATTCCACATCCTTTAGGAACCCTATTAATCATTTTTCTTATGGGCTCATAATCCTTATCAGAAGCTTCTGTAAAGCCGTATCTTATATTCTCATTCCAATTGCGCATCATTTTAATATTATTAAGCTTTAATAAAGTTTTTTTGATATTATTTACGATCTCAGGATCAAGTTCTGATCTAACAACTATTGGACCTCTCTGAAACGAACTCGATGTTGCTATTATCTTAAGGCCTTTTTTCTCATATCTCTTTTCTACTTCCTCTTTAACTGCTCCTGCATCGTAAAACCCTCTTAATACAGCCTTTGCTACTGAGTCATAATAATTAAAGTTTTTGTATGTTTTAAGATCATTAAGATGCATACCATTATCTGCGAGTAAATATCTTGGTATCAGATTACCCCATGTTGACTTTGTAGATGCAAAGGCAAAAGATTTACCCTTGAGATCAGATAATGATCTTACATCACTATCTTTACTTGCAACAATTACACTATAATTAAACGAGTTCCCTTCTGAATCCTTCGGTTTAAGTATACATTTTACACCGTATTTAGCGTGTGCTTCCAGATATGCAAGGGGATCAAGTAGAGCTAAATCAATTATTCCATTTCCAATGTCAATAATAATATCTTCATAGCTCCTTCGAGTCACAAGTTCATATTTATAAGGGGTATTTTTAGCTAAATAATTAATAAGAGGTTGATACCCCTAGTAAAGAATCCTTGGATTATATTCGGGAAGAATTCCAAAGCGAATTAACTTCTTTGATCCCTTATTAGAAATAGGGATATTAATATTATTAGTAGATATCAACATATCCATCTTTCTAATAGAATCATAATTCTTATAATCCGGCGCCACAAATTTATCAATCCCCATAACTTCAAGGATAGCTTTACCTTCCTTATTTTTATGCATATTTAATAATATCTCCCTGAGTCTTCTCTTCATCTCAAGAGCTGTATTCTTCCCTGAGACAATCGGAGGACTCCCGAAAGGAGGAGATTTCAAAATTACCTTTGTCATCTTCGTATATTGAAAACCTCTTTTTATACCATAATCATATACAAGGCTGTCTACTGCGGCCCCATCTACGATTCTTTTAGCGACCATCTCTATAGATTTGTTATGACTATATGTAAAAATATATCTCCTAAAAAATTTCTCAGGGATAATGCTCTTTTTCAAAAGTAGATATGTAGGAAACAGCTTCCCGGTATTTGACCTCGGGTCTGTAAAAGCAAAGCTTTTACCTCTTAAGTCATTGAATTCCTTTATTGGACTTTCTTTATTAACTATTATATAAGAATAGTAAAAGGGTTTACCACTATATTGAGGAACTGCAATTATTTCTGCCCCAAATTTCTCTTTATCTTTTACATATGAACCTGAACATATAAATGCAGCATCTACTTCTCCCTTTTCAATAAGAATATCCATCTCCTTGTAAGTTCTCCTCTGAATGATTATTATTCTTCTCCCGAGTTCTTTTTGAAGATAATTTATCATCTTCATATAATATTTCACAGAATCAACAGGAGTAACCATTGAAGATATTCCTATTTTAACAGGCTCTTCTTGAAAATTAAAGGAAGAAATAATAAAAAAGATAAGGATTAAAAAGATAATTCTTATATAAAAATATATCTTCATACTATATATTTTATAATTAGGATAACATCTTAGAACCAAGCTACCATATTACTATAGTGATCTTCATAATTTTGTATTTTATCATTAAGAATCTAAAATTGCTATCTTATTATTATCATGTAGGAATTAGCATAACTTAATCTAATATATACAAAAAAATATATAGAGAGCTCTGAAAATCTCTTAAATATACCAAAATACTATGCTGAATCCTATTTCAACATCTAAGTATTTCAATGGGTTATGAGACCCTGAAATAATACTGATATTCATCAGCACAGGATTCAGGGTGACAAAATCAGACTTTTTCAGAGCTCTCATATATAATAGAAGAATGATAGTTAATATATATCTCTTACCTCTTATATATTTTTCTATATTTACTGTGCTCTATATCCAGCAAAGAGCTTTTGTTCAACAATATTCAATACTTTATTACTCTGCTTTATAGTTTTGATCTTAATCTTAAATCTACTGTTTTCTCAAACTTTTTTAATATTTCTTTATGTAAGTGAAGTATTACACTACTTTTAAAATATATTTAAATTAGAAAAAAATGGAAATCTGATATATAATTTTATAGTTATAAATCTTATAGTGGAGGAATAGAGTATGAAGAAGTTGAATATTGCATTTCTGCTCTGTATATTATCAATTATCCCGTCTATTTCTTTATCTCAGAATAACTTAAAACTAAAATGTGAAGTGATCGAGGTATCTCAACCTTTCAAAACAGATTTAAAAGGGTTAGATTCTGTTCATTATCTAATATTACATCAAGCCTATAGTAGAGATAGAAAAAAGTTATCTAATTGGTTAAAAACTCATAGCAGTTCAGAAGTGAAATTTATTATAAATAATAAAGAATATAGAGGAATACTATGTCGTCTTTCTCATTGCTTTGGAAGAGGCATTTTACTCTATACGGTTAATATTAAGATAAAGAAAAAAGATATTATTACGGTTGATTTTTCTCCCCAAAAGCTATAGATTAGTTCTTATCGAATAGAATGGGAGGGGATAATAAAGATCAAAAGGGAATATAAAAGAAAACTTCTTGTAATAGTCTTTACTATACTATTTAGTCTAATAATAGGAATAGCTATATTTTATTGTATAAAGGGTATTCATGAACACACATATAATTATTATGATCCAAGGGATTTAGCAAGAGAAAAATTATATAATAAAGGGGAGTAATGATGAGTATTTTAAAAGATTTGAAAACTCCAATATTTTATGTTGAGGGTATACCTAATATTGATATAAGTAGTTATAAGCTAATAATAAATGGATTGGTTAAAAAGGAAAGAGTGTTTAATTTTGAAGAGATAAAGAGATTGCCATTTAGCAGGGTAGATGCCAGGTTAACCTCGGTTAGTGGATGGTCTGTCAGGGCTGTTTGGGAGGGAGTACTTTTTAAGGATATAGTAGAGGAAATAGAACCCACAGAAGATGGGAAATATGTGACATTTCATAGTGTCAATGGATATACAACTATAGTTTCATTTGATGATATTATGCATCCAAGGTCTCTTATATGCTATGCTGTTAATGGGGAGGAACTCGAACCCGAATATGGAGGCCCCGTAAGAGCAATTATCCCACATCTTTGGGGATATAAGAGTTGTAAAGGATTAGTAAGAGTTGAATTTACTGATAGTATGGATGGAGGATATTGGGAAGATAGAGGATATTCAAGAAGCGGAAAGATAGAAGAAGGAATTACATTAGATATAAATACAAGAAATAGAAGATGGATAAAGGGAGGAGAGGTTTTAGATTTTTAGGTCTAAGAGCCTTGCTGCATTCTTATATAAAATCATTTCCTTTTCTTCATATGAAAGGGGTATTTTAAGAAATCTTTCAAGTTCTGGTTTTGGAGATCTATAAGGAGAATCAGTTCCAAATATAATTTTTTCAATCCCATGTCTTCTGATAATCTTTACTATTCTATCTTTATCAAGGAATTTAGTTGTGGAGGATATATCCATATACATGTCTTCTCCTACAAGTTCCTTTTCAGATATATCCCAGTTAAGAAGCCCCCCAAGATGGGATGCAATAATATTAGGATATTTAAATATTCTTACAATTTCCTTTAAAGACCTTATCCCCTTTAAAGCATTCTCAGAAAAATATGTATCAAATAGAAGGATTAATCCCTCCTTTTGGGCTTTATCATATATTCTTAATAATCTTTCATCAAGCACGTCTATTTTACCATTATTAGATTGAAATAATGGGTGGATTTTTAATCCTTTAAACCCTAAGGATTTGTCCTTTCTATCTCTTTATCATACTCTTCAAAATCAGGATGTACTGTTCCAAAGGGTATCAAATTATTGTATTTTTTACACATTTCATCGATCCAATTATTTATTTTTAAAACATCTGCACTGCTTGTAGCCACGGGAAGGAGAACAGAATAATTTATTCCGCATTCTTCCATAGAAGCTATAAGATCCTCTATTGTGCCATTAAGTTTTAGATCTACAAGAAATTTATCTCTTGAAAGCTTATCTCTTCTATTTCTTTCAATTATAATCCCTGCCTTATCTTTAGGATACGCGTGAGTATGGAAATCTATTATCAACTCTCATTTACCTCTTTCTTAATATTTAATTTTTCCCGAGCTTTTTTAGCATCTTCACCACTTAAGACTATTTCTCCTATAACAGGACAATATAAAAGTATTTTTTCTTCTTCACCCTTTGAACTAAATACTTTTCTTTCTCTAAGTATTTTGGCTGTACACTCCATACTCTCCCTCCAATATAGGTAATATATTATTTCCTGAAGGTATAATATATATACCAGGATTCTTAGGTAAAAAATTTTTTGCTATATTTAAAGCCTCATCCATTGATGAAGCTGGAATTAAAGACATTCTCTCAATATCCTTCCTTTTTAAATTTGATATAAATATTATATTATATTTCTTTGCCTTCATCAACGTAGAATATGCTGTCTGTCCACTAATCTCGTAATCTTCTCTCAATGTGTCCTCAAACTCCATTAAATCAGAATGCCTGAACCAGTTTATGAAGTTAGAATTACCAAATCCCTCAGAGCACTCTGCTAAAAATATCATAACTCCATTCTCTTTTAATGAGTATGATGCATGCTCCATCGATTTATGCGCCTGTATGAAATTTATATCCTTTGGGAAACCACCACATGATACAATAACCATATCTCCTTTTTCTTTTAGTTTACAGCTGAAATTTTTAATGAGAAACTTACAACCTTCTCTATGAGCACGTATATAATTACCAGAAAATATATTAATTATCTCCTTCTTAGATGAAATAATAGTATTAAATAAAAATATAGATTTTATATTTTTACATGCTTCTTCCATATCTTCATGCACAGGGTTACCATCTAATATTCCTGTCATAGCCTTTGGATGTTTTCCCTTTAATGGAGAAGTATTAAATACAAGCTTATGATTCATAATTATAGACTCATAATACGCTACTCCAGGGAATATTCCTTTTCTTCCTCCACCAAATCCTGCAAAATAATGGAAATTTATAGATCCGGTAAGAATTATATGATCTACTTTAAAAAGGTTTTTATTTAACCATACATCTGTTCCTCTTGAAGTTTTTCCCAAATATATATGTTCATCTCTATCATATGGATTATGATTAAAAGCCTTTATCCTTCTATATACTGACTCTCCAACTATTCTTTTAATATCCTTTTCTTTCTGCTTTCTATGAAGAGCTGTAGCGATTAAAATAGATATATTATTTATGCCTATTTCGTTTAGATGCTCTATTATAAAAGGGAGAAATAATTCGCTTCCGGTATATCTTGTTATATCAGATACTATAATTAAGACTTTATTTCCTCTTTTAAATATTTTATTAAACGGTAGTGATTCTATAGGGCTATAAAGAGCTTTAATAATATATTTCTTAAGGTTTCTGATAGGAGGAAGTTCATCCGGAGCAATAATATCTATTATATTCTTGCTGTCAATAGAGAAGGATAAAGTTTTTAATCCATACGGTAGAGTGATATTCATACCTAAAAGGGTAATTTAAATTTAAGACCTATAATGCTGCCTTTTTATGTTCTTTAAGCATACATTTATCCATTACAACTTTAAGCCCTGCATCCTTTGCCCTTTTAGCTGCCTCCTCATTTACTATCCCTTCCTGCATCCATACTGTCTTAGCTCCAATCTTAATAGCATCCTCCACAATAGGAGGAATATTTTCTGATTTTCTAAATATATCAACTACATCTACCTTTATAGGTATGCTTTTTAAATCGGGATACCCCTTCTCACCCAATACCTCTTTAATCTTAGGATTAACAGGGACTATTTTATATCCTTTAGATTGGAGATATTCTGCTACTCTATAGCTCGGACGTTCAGGCTTTTCTGATATTCCAACAACTGCTATAATTTTACTTTCTTTTAAAATATTTTCTATATCATCCATAATTTAATCTCCTTTCTTCTTAGATATAATTATAGGACATGTAAATATATGAACAAAATTGCTATAGGGAATATATGCTATAAATATAAGAGCTATTAATGAATGAAAGACCCATATATAAGAATAATATTTCCCCCATAAGGGTGGAATAATATAGGATAATGAAAACCCTACCAGTGAATAGATATGTTCTGGAGAATATGGAGAGTTTATTATTCTTAAGGATTCTATTAAAAACCCTGTTATAACCATAATAAATATTAAAAGTATAGCTATACTATCCTCCACTGAACTTCTCAATTGAGGAGATTTTAATACATATCTTCTAAAAAACGATAACAACACTCCGAGTAATATAAAAAGTCCCAACATATCCATTGATATATCAAAGTAACAGGAAATAAGTTTTGGAAGATTATCCTTACCAAATATAAATCTTGACATACTTAATAATATATCATTCATAAAAAGCGCTAAGAACCCCATTGATAATAACATATAATTCACCCATCTTATATAACTGAATCGAAGTATATCCCTCTGAATTAATGCTCCTGGTAATAATCTTATGTCTATTCCTTTATCTTTCTTCCCCTTTCTCCATATATATATATTCGAAATCATTCCCCCTACAAAGATAGAAAGGGATATTATTGACCCGATCCAGAGGAATAATTTTTTATATATAAATTCATATTCCATATAAAATTATTATTATAAGTTATTGATAATCAAAAATATTTCTTTTCAATAAAATATGTCTCAAAAAAATTTTTGGTCAGTCTTTTTAATAGGAATAAAAGATTATTAAATATTTTATCATTTTCTGGATTTTCTGCTAACATCTTCAAAAGAGCTTTAATATTTTTTGATGTCTCTAAAATCTCTGTATCTATTGAGTTAATATAATTAATTCTTTTCCATATCGGATCTAAAAATTCTCTTATTTTTTCAGCTTCATATATTTTATTTCCTATTTTCCATCTACATGCTTTCCTTTCTAATCCGGTAGCGATAATTCTTGAATTACTTATCTCTCTTTTTAGATCAATAATCTCTTTAGTTTTATTGACATCTTTGCTCTTTGTTCCATTTTTTATGTTTATATATCTTTTTTTAGAAGCAGAATATATTATATTTACAAGAACCTCATTTGCTTGGAGATAATCCGGGTGTTCAAGATGGGGACCCATAAGATAAAATTTCCCTTTTCCATAATTCTTTTTTAATATAGCTCCAAGTCCTATTATAGATTTTTCTGCAAGCCTTTTATCCATAAGGAAACCAGTTCTATCCGTAAAATTGGAATATATACCCAGTAATTCCCCATCTCCTTTAGTCATGCTTGGTCCTCCAAAGATAGGAGCTTTTATGCTTTTTGTTCCGAGATCTACTATTATTTCTCCTCTTAAAGGATGATATATAAATTTTGATCCGTATTTAGTTAGCCCTTTTTCTGCATTTATCTCTTTTCTATTTCCAATATTCATTATTTTAGTAGCTACATAATTGAACAGGTTTAATTTTGGTTTAGAAGAACTGAGCGGTAAATAGGCCCCAGCACATGAACCTATATATAATCCACCTTCTTTAACAAATCTATCAATACTCTTTGCACCTTTAAAACCGAGTGCCTCAGCAATTAAAAATGTGTCTCCACCACCCATTAGTAAAACATCAATGCTCTCTAATATTCCTCTCTTAATATCACTTTCATCAATAAATATAGAATTATAGAGTCTAAAACGATCCACTAAGTTTACATACCATATCCATGAGTGGGACATTCCTGTCCCACAATATATACCTATTCTTGGATTAGGATTCATAAAGATCTTTTATGACCTTCTTAAAATCATCCATCAAAAGATCTAATCCCGAAGTCAGGTTAATGGCTTCTAAAATTTCCCCCTCAGTAATTTCTGGAGATATTAGCAATAATACAGGACATATACCGGATATATAACTTAAGGCATTCCTTTCTGTCCAGACTCTAAATATGGAGTTTGGGGCACTATTAATACCAAAATCTCCTATTATTGGCCTAAAGGGTGGATATAAACTAAAAACTCCAAAATCTTCTTCAAGCCTTACCTCTTCTCTATCAATTGGCCATGAAACCATTTTTGCATCTTTTGATTCAGTCAATGAGTTAATACTTGAATTTTTTATTATATAAGCAGCAGAGGTTAAATCAATTCCAAATCTCAGAGCTTTCTCCATATACCTGAATATTTCTTTAGGATCCAGTCCCATATCTTTAAAGGCCAATAATCCACTTAAATCTGTAAGAAAGATCCCGGGTTCATCAACCCCATTTTGAGTTATAACCCCGGCATCTTCGTTATATTTTACAAATGTATTACAGGGATATATACATGAATAACAGCTCACATGTCTATGGATATAGGGAGAAAGCCACTCTTTAACACCATCAAAACCAAGATATGGAGAAAATTCCTCTATCCCTTTTTTCCCCTTTATTGCTCCATTAATAATCTCTTTTCTTAAATCTATACAATTATCAATAAATTCTTGAGAATTAGCTACTTCAATCTCTCCCAGTCCTTTAAAGGCTATTGCTTTTACATTCTTCTCCCCTAGTACTTTCCCAAATCCATTTCTATCACCACTACCCCAATAATTAAGGGATATATTTGATATACAAGAACCCTTTTCTCCACCAATCCCGATGGATAATACCTGTATAGTAGGCTCACCATTCTCTTTTCTTATTATATCTGTTACTTTCCATGTATCCATTCCAACAAGATTCTCTGCATCTTTTATATCAACAATACCATCATGTAGCCATAGATATATCGGTTTTTTAGATTTTCCGAGTAAAGCAAGAAAACTTATTCCTGAAAGTTTAAATTCAGCCCCGCCATGGAGTAAAAAAGGAGAATGGGATATCTTATTATTTACTGGATTTTCCCCTGTAATAATTCCTAAAGATGCTCCAGGGAACAATGTTCCGGTAAGATACCCGGATCCAAATATTATTGGATCATAATCTTTATATTTTTCATATAGGTATTTATTCAGTTTCGCTCCACCAATATTCTTCCTTATAATATCATCATCAAGCTCTATCTCCTCAATTTCTCCGTTTTCTAAATTTAAGATAATAATAGGCCCTGAATAGAGATATACCATGATTAATCAATCCTCCATATGGCTGAAGTGGGACAGAATCTAACACAGAGTGGATCTATGCAATCATCACATGTAGGTCTCATAGCTATCGGCTTCCCGGATGCAGATCCTCCTACTTTTTGGATTTCTTTTCCCTCAGGTCTAAATAGTATAATATTACCCTTTGTCTTTAATATAATAGCAAAATAGTTCTTCTTCTCTTCTCCCCGATAGAGTATTAAGCTTGATGAAAGCATTGCAAACATATCATCTCTGTAAAAGTTACATGCTACTTCACAGGCAGAACATCCAATACATTTCAGGGGATCCATCTCAAGTGGCATTTTTTAATAGCTCCCATATTAAGTGGGTATTTTCAAGCTTTATCGCTCGGGTTGGGCATTGATCTATACATACATTACACCCTTCACATAGATCATTTATCACATCTACCCGATTATCATGTACATTTATAGCATCGTATATACATATTTTCTCGCATATACCACATAGATTGCACTTATCCATATCTATAGAAGCTATAATCTTCCCCTTTGTTTGAGGATATACAGATACGGTGTCATCAAATGTTAAAATCTTTGGAATTATTAATCCTCTCATCTCTTCTATACTCTCAAATCCTTTTCTTTCCATATATTTTTTAATAGTATTCTTCATATTTTCTATTATACCAAATCCTTTCTTAATAAATACTGATTGCATTTGAACAGAATGGGCACCATATAGAATATATTCAATTATATCCTCCCCATTTTGAGCACCTCCAGTGGCTGATATATGGATATTATCTTTAATATCTTTAAGACTCAAAAGACCTAAAAAATTTGAGTATTTTGCAGCTCTTGAACCCACAAGCCCAAATGCTGAAGGTAAAACGGGCTCTATTTTTTCAAGGTCTATCCCGGGACCAGCAGGAAATACACTTAAAACAGTAACCCAATCAAGACCCATCTCATATGGAATCTTTAATCCATCCATATTTATAGGGCTAAAACCCAACTTTGCTCCAATCGGTATATCAATAGCCTCTCTTACTGCTTTAAATAGCTCTTTTAACATCTCAAAGTCAAAACAGGATGCTATTCCAATAGTTCTGAATCCCCTATTTACTGCAGGGACAGGACATCCAAGTAAAAATTCATATCCATCTGCTCCAGCATCCTGAAACATCTTTGCGCATTTTACATGTCCTTCAATAGATATAGCCCCGGCACTGGCAATTAGTGGGGTTTTCATATCCTTTTTATTTTCCCTTATCCACTTAGCCCAGGATTCAACAGGTATGGGAGATAGGAATGCATTTGCAATTATTCCGTCAACCCCAGATATAAAAGATACTCTTGTATCAGGATACAACCCAGGAGCATAGGGGGGCACAATCTGATTATATTCCTTTTCTAAGAATCCAGATTTTATGACAATAGCCCCTGCTCCAAAGGAATCAGCCTTTTTTACAGAAGAGGGAATTCTTGTAACATGACCAGAAGAGATAATAATTGGGTTATCAAGAACGAGCTCTCTAATCTTTACTCTCAGATCTTTCATATTCTCCTCCTTTTTAGTTTTGAATAAAATATCATTTTCATTGTTATATGTCAATAGAGAACCTTGAAAGAGGATATCTATTACTATTACTTTTTATATTTTTTTAATATACACCTTTATATGATAAAAATACTATACTACTGCAAGAAACGGCTAAAGATATTCCTGGGACTTTTTAATTTAAGAATGGAGAGCCTTCCTTTTTTTAATACCTAATCTTTCATACAGAAATAAACTTATTGATATTCAAGAATATGCACTTTTAAAATTTAGACAACAGAAAATTATCCCTCTCTTTTATCCTTTCAGAAACTTTAACATTCTTATGCTTTATAGATTAGCCAATGCCTCCTTTTTTACTTCTATATTAGCATTAGATTTTACCCACTCTATCCATTGTCTAAATATTTCTTCCTTTCTTAAATTGTAAAATTCTTTCTTCAGTTTATCCTTCTCTAAACTAAACCTATCTTTATTCTCACTTATTTTTTGATATACCTCTACTAAATAAAAGTACCCTCCAACTTTAAATATATTAGAAGGATATTTATTCCCCTTTTTTAAGGAAAACACCTCATTCTCTATAGCAGAAGAAATTCCTATATTAGGGATGTAACCATTACTTCTTGAAAACAGGCCTGTCTCTTCTATTTTAATATCATATTTTTTTGCTATCTCTGTCAGATTAGTTTTGCCACTTTTTAACAATTCCAAACTCTTTCTTGCTTCTTGCTCTGCTATCTTTAAGCTTTCCATATTTAAATAGGAAGTTATAATTCTATTTCTTATCTCTTTTAAACTGGGAACCCTTGCCTTCTTTTTATCAAGGAGTTTGACTATGAAAAAACCATCCTTCGTTTCCATAATCCCGCTTATACTGTTCTTCTTTAAAGTAAATGCTATCTTAGCAATACTCCCCTTATCTCTAATTCCATTAATATCTCCTCCATAGCTGAAATATTCACTTTCATTTATTATTGTCTTGCCGGGGATTGCACATTTCTCAATATCTTTACTTTTATATATCTTATTAAAACATCTTCTTGCTAATTCTTCTGTATAATCTTTTGATTTTTCTTTTTTTATCTCTCTCTCTATATCAGAGGATACTTCTTTTAAGGATTTAACTTTTCCCTTTTTTATATCTTCCACCTTAATAATATGAAATCCAGAATTCGTTCTAATGATACCACTTATTTCACCTTTCTTTAGCTTAAATGCCTCACTCTCAAAAGGCCTTATCATATCTCCTTTTTTAAAATATCCGAGATCCCCTCCTTTTTTTGCAGTAGCAGCATCCTCAGAATATTTCCTTGCCAATTTATCAAAATCTTCGCCTTTTTTTAATCTCTCTAAGATTTTCTTCATCTTATCCTTTGCATGCTTAACCTTTTGTGGATTGTCATCTTTACCTACCTTTATAAGTATATGTTTTGCTCTTATCATTTTTGGTACTTTAAATCGATCTATATTTATATTATAATAACTTTCCATCTCCTCCTTTGATACAGGAACATCCTTTATAAATCTATCAGGATCAAATAAAATGTATCTAATCTTTGCCATCTCTGGCATTCTAAAAGACTCTTTGTTTTTCATATAATATTCCTTAATCTTCTTATCATCTAATTTTACTTTGCTCATAAATAAAGATGGAGATATTTTTATAAATCTGAGATTTATTTTTTCATTGTTTAAACGATATATATCATATAATTCTGCATCAGATACTTTTGTGCTATCTTTAATAATATTAACAACTTTTGAGATAAGTATTTCTATTCTTTTAGCCCTTTCATATTCTGCTGGAGCTATACGATTGTCCTTTAATATCCTTATATATAGATTTTTGTTAAAAAATCCATTATATTGGAACATAGGGTTATTCGCTATATAGTTTCTTATATCTTCATCACTTACTTTTATTTTTAAGTTATTTGCTATATTAAGAATAAGGCTTCTCTCTATAAGATCATTTATTACCCTTTCCTTTAATTTAAGCTTTTTTATAAGTTTATCTGAAAAATTACCTTTATATTTCTCTTGCAACATCTTTATTATATTATCATAAGAATTTCTAAATTCTAAGATAGTGATCCTCTCCCCATTAACCTTAGCTAATGTATTTTGTGCCCTTTCACGGTAACCCTCTACCCCCCAGAATGAAAATACAAATGCTATTAATATAAATAGGGTTTTTACCATCCATGAACCAGCATGCCTTCTTATAACCTCAAGCATAATATATCCCCCCTTCTAACAGATTATTCAAGTTTATCTTTAATTTTAGATTTACAAGTTTCAAAAAATATATAGATTTTTCATTCACTAGAAAATTCAACCCTGACTTATAATCTTAAAGCTTCGAACTTCCAGCCTATTCTGAAACGCCTATGACAGTTAGGACAGATCAGAAAAATTTCCCACTTAGATGAATCTTCATCAAACAGAAAAGATACATGGAATCCATCATTATAATTACAAACAGGGCATAAATAAATCTCTCCTTTAGGTTCAAAGCTAATGATCCCCTCTTTATTATCTTCCATATCTATATTTAAAAAGAATTCCTTTCATTTATAGGGGAAATTTCTAATTAAATATCTATAACAGCATCTATTAAAATATATAAGATGACTCTCACAACCATCTTTACAATCAGATGACCCAAATCCTTTTATTAATACTTTTGCACATTTTATCTCTTTTATCCTCTTGTTAACATTACATTCCTTATGGAAGTAATATTTATTATAAGCGATAAGATGAACGTCTTTCTCTTTTAACAGATAATCTATATGCCACCTTATCTTCTTGTTTTCACTCTTATGTCTCTTGATTCTTGCATTAATATTATTTATAGCACTTCCGGTATATATATATAAGCCTGGCTTAAATACAAAACCACCCAATTTCCCTATTTGAATTTCACATTCTGAATCCACTCTTATCAATAATGTATATGCTCCACCCTTCCTACTATTTCCTTCTTTCTCTGATATCCTTAACTCTTGCAACCCTTTCATCTATCCTTTCTATTACCTTCTCTATTACTTTATTTATAGCCTTTAACATCTCCTTCTGAGAATTGGTAAGATGTTCCACCACATCTTGAGGGACACGAGAAAGGATAGAGTCTATTACTGATATTCTTCTCTTATATTCCTCAGCCATAATTATCTCCTTTCTTTTAATATTAATAAAATTTATGCTAAAATACAATCAAAAATATTATAGTCATATATTCTTTATAAGATTATTAATATTTGAGGTTATAATTGAGAGTTGAGGATAAACTTCTAATTCTTCTTTCAAATAATCAGATAGGTAGAGATAAGATAGAGGATAGCCTTTTTTATGATATAGACTGGAATTATTTTATTAAAACAGCTGACAGAGAGGGCATCTCGGGATTTATATTTTATAATATCAAAAATATGAAGACTCTTTCTATCCCTCATTATTATATTAATCTATTAGAAAAAAGGTATTATTCTAATATAGGTTCTAACTTTATTAAGTTAGAAAACTTAAATACTGTAATTAATGCATTTCAAAAAAAGAAAATAAAAATAGTTCTTCTCCAAGGATCTTCTATTATTAGAAAGATATATACTTCTATTGGACTAAGACCAATCTATGATATAGATATATTAATCTATGAAAAGGATCAAGATATAGTAAAATCTATATTGTCTGAACTCGGCTATTATCTTATCTCCTTTTATCCCTACATATTTTCCAATGGCATACTCACCTTAGATATTCATACAGAGGTAAATAGTATATCAATTTCTCTATCAACCCGATATGCAATAAATTCTGATATTAAAGGAATATGGGAAAGAGCTATACCGTTAGATAACGGAATATTTATGCTTTCTCCAGAGGATATGATAATAAATCTATCAGCACATTTGCTTAAACATTCATTTGAAAGACTGATATGGTTTATAGATATTGTGGAAATCATAAGATATTACGATAATTCTCTAAAATGGGATGAAATTATTAAAAGAGCCTCAGAATCAAATCTAATAAAACCTCTATATTTTGTATTATCATATTTGAGAAAATACTTTATGATAGAAATTCCTGAGGATATAATAAAAAACTTATCTGATATAAAATTAAACTTCATTGATAGGAAGTATCTTTCGGATCTATTAAATAATAATAGATCTTGTATAAATAGTGATCTTATATATATGTTATCTATTAACGGAATTTTTAATAGGATTATATTTATTATAAAAACAATATTCCCAAATAAGGAAGTAATGATTAATATAGACTCTAATCCTTTAATTATAGGATATACTAAACGCCTCTTTAAACATACATTAAGATTTTTATATACCCTATTAATATTCATAAAAGATATGATAAAGACTACAGTTTAAGAAAAGTTCTGAGAAGTATACTATAATATATTAGGAATTTATGGAATATTTTTATTGAGAATATTTAGTACTTATTTGGATAGTAATGCTTTTACAATGGAATGATAATAGAGAGCTCTGAAAAAGTAGTAAAATAATCTAAAATGTCATGCTGAACTTGTTTCAGCATCTGATAAAATCAGGTGTTCTGAGACCCTGAAATAAATTCAGGGTGACAAAATAGGGGTTTTTCAGAGCTCTCTATTATATCTATAGACAGGAGCTTTAAGACATTAATCTGAGATACCACATATATCCACCAGCTTATATATACGATTAATCAAATACAAATAGTCATTTAGAACATTCCAGATATACATGCAACTATCGTCATATTGATACAATTCTGATGGAAGTCCTATAATAAGTAGTTCTATTACGCCTGAAATAACTTGACATATTTAAAATAGTCTGTTAGTTTAAAATAGTCGTTTTTAATATATGAAAGGAGGTTTATTCTTATGATAAAGGGTATATACGGTATTAATATTGCAGTAAAAGATTTGGATGCAGCTGTAAAAAAGTATGAAGATGTATTAGGGGTAAAGTCAGTCCCTATAGCTCCAAATGAGTTTGCATTTCCAGGACTCATAGGTGCTAAGTTAGAAGTAGGCGGAACAATAATAAACCTGATTGCTTCAACCCAGGAAGGGACATCTATTGCAAAGTTTGTTGAAAGTAAAGGGGAAGGGCTTTTCCTGGTATCTTTACTTGTTGATGATATAGAGAATGATGTCAAGGAAATGGAGAAAAAGGGAGTCAAGTTCGTCCTTGATAAGATAGCTGAAGCACCAATTGGTAAAGTAAATTTTGTTCATCCAAAGACCATGCATGGTGTTCAGTTTGAAGTATTACAATTGAAAAAATAAAGGGCTTGTTTAAATCAAGCCCTTTAGCCTTCACTTAATATCATGTTTGCAACCATCCATCCAGAAGGAATTACATTTGTTGTTCCTCCACCAGGTGTTGTCCACTGACCTGCTAAATATAGATTCTTAACCGGTGTATTAGGTAGTGGTCTATTTTTAAGCGAGGATGGATTTGGTGCCCATCCAACAATTGCTCCATTGGTGTTTAATGTATACCTTTCGAGAGTCTTGGGTGTTGCGGATTCTCTAACAACTATATGTTTTGATAGGCCAGGAATAACCCTTTCTTCTACAATTTTAATTATTTCATCCGTAATCCTTTCCTTTTCAGCCCTCCAATCTTTACCTTTAAGCTCATAAGGAGCAAATGCCAATACTATGACTATATGTTTACCTTTAGGGGCTATAGATTCATCTGTCAGGGTAGGAATAACAATAAGGAACGATGATTTTACATCACCATTTAATATCTCCTCATATTCTTTATCAAAATCATGACTTGTATGGAATACTATTTCATGATGTTTTATACCAGCATTCTTAAGATCCATATCTACACCCAGATATACCAGAAATGCTGATATACCAACTTCAAGAGAATTTAGATTTTTTAAATAATTTGGATCTATAGAATTTATTACATTTTCTCCCACAAGTTTAAAAAATGTCTGTTTTGCAGAAGCGTTAGATATTATATAGTTTCCTCCTATTTTTTTACCATCATTAGTTTCAATACCGATTGCCTTTCCATCTTCAACAATTATCTTATTTACCAATTTATTAAATTCAATTTTACCACCATACCTTTCAAGGGCTTTTACAAGCGCATCGACAAAAGCTTTGGTTCCACCAACAGGGAAAAATCCTCCGTTATTTAGACTTGCATATAATCCTGCCAAGACTAATGCAGATATCCTTGAAGGAGGAAACCCCATTAATGTCCATCCACCTCCTATAATATCTTTAACTCTCTTATCACTTATAAAATCATCTATAAGCTCACTAAATGTCTTATTGAAATATCTTCCAATAGTTGGAGAAACCTCTGGAAGCTTGGAGAGATCTTTATATATGGTCTCTATAGTCTCAAAAAGATCCACTATGCCCCTTTTCTCTTCTGGAAATTTTTTAGATAGCATTGACATATAATTTTCAAAGTTTGCAGGGATTGAGTATGATTCATCAAGAAATCTAATTTCATATACTGGATCAACATTATGAAACTTTATATCATTAAGAAGACCAAGATCCTTGAGAACAGTATATACTATACCTCCCTCGTGGCAATCTGTAGTAAAATGTAATCCAACATCAAATATAAATCCCTTCCTCTTAAAATAGCTTATACATCCTCCTGGAACAGAGTGATGCTCAAATACCTTAACACTCTTACCTCTTTTTGCAAAGGTAATTCCACATGTCAAACCTGCTAAACCAGCTCCTATAACTATAGCATCATATTTTTCATCAAATGATTCTTTCATATTACCCTCCCCCTTTAATTATTTTAGTATATCTTTACAACATAGTTATATGTTTGTCAAGTATTAATCCTACTGGCTTTCCCCAAAATTTTTAGCAATACTGGATAGCGAGAAGAATACCTATCTTTAAC